>JBGCFE010000004.1:0-6314 GCA_045106775.1 Halioglobus sp. | reverse complement strand
GTAGCAAGCGAGGAGACAAACTCTCTGTCGTGGCTGACAAAAATGAGCGTGCCATCGTAATGATCTAGCGCTAGGTTCAGCGCTTCGATAGACTCCATATCCAGATGATTGGTGGGCTCGTCGAGTAGCAGCACGTTGGTGTCCATCATCATCAGCTTTCCAAACAACAGGCGATTTTTCTCGCCGCCTGAACAGACCTTCACCTGTTTCTCAAAATCATCCGATGAAAACAACAGGCGGCCAAGGGTGGCGCGTACTATCTGGTCACCATGGCTCGGTTTACGCCACTGACTCATCCAATCAAACAAGTTAAGGGTGTTATCGAAATCTGCCGTTGTGTCTTGTGGGCAGTAACCCAGCGTCGCGTTTTCGGCCCATTTAACGGTGCCGCTATCGGGCGAGAGCTCGTTTAGAAGACAGCGTAACAGTGTGGTTTTGCCTGCACCGTTTTCTCCGATAACGGCTAGCCGCGCGCCAGCCTCCAATATGATGCTGCCTTTTTCGAACAGCGGGCCTTCATCGAAACCATGGCTAAGCTTATCCAGCACCAGCGCTTGGCGGTGTAGTTTCTTTTCCTGGGCAAATCGAATGTAGGGGCTCACGCGGCTAGAAGGCTTGATGTCTTCAAGCTGAATTTTTTCTATGCGTTTGGCGCGGGAGGTTGCTTGCTTTGCTTTCGAGGCGTTGGCAGAAAAGCGGGAAACGAACTGCTGTAAATCTGCTATCTCTGCACTCTTTTTGGCATTTTGGGATTGCTGGCGCTCTCTCACAGCGGTTGACGCCGTCATAAAATCATCGTAGTTGCCGGGATAAACGCGCAGCTCGCCGTAATCGATATCTGCCATGTGTGTACACACGGCATTTAGAAAGTGCCTATCGTGCGAAACAATAACCATGGTGCACTTGCGTTGGTTGAGTACGTCTTCGAGCCAGCGGATGGTATCAATGTCGAGGTTGTTGGTGGGCTCGTCTAACAGCAGAATATCCGGGTCTGAGAACAGCGCTTGCGCCAGCAACACGCGCAGCTTCCAGCCTGGCGCAACTTCACTCATCAAGCCGTAGTGCAGCTCTTGCGCGATGCCTGCACCTATCAATATTTCTTCGGCGCGGCTTTCAGCTGAGTAACCATCCATCTCGGCAAACTGCACCTCTAAGTCGGCAACCTTCATGCCGTCTTCTTCGGACATGTCGGGGTCTGCGTAGATGCGGTCGCGTTCCTGCTTCACAGCCCATAACTCTTCGTGCCCCATCATCACGGTATCGACAACGGTGAATTGTTCGTAGGCAAACTGATCCTGGCTCAGCTTGCCCAAGCGTTCATTGGGCGAGATAGAGACGTTACCCGATGTCGGTACAAGGCTGCCGTCCAGAATCTTCATAAACGTGGATTTGCCGCAGCCATTGGCGCCTATCAGGCCATAGCGGTTTCCATTGCCGAATTTGACAGAGATGTCTTCAAATAGTGGCTTGGCAGCGAACTGCATAGTGATATTGGCGGTTGAAATCAGTGGTCTAGTCCTTGGATAGTGGTAGCTTAATAGCTGCCCAATAGTGCGCAAATTATCAGCACTAGTAGGCTCGGGTGCGCACCTTAATCTAACTGGGTTGTCAGGTCGAGTGCGTCAGCGCAAAATGTGAATAGGCTTTGTACTGAGTCTTAGTGAAATGAAGGTAGTAGTAATGAAAGAACTCGAAACCCAGCTGTATCAAACCTTTGAAGACTACCGCCTCTCTAAAGAGGAAAAATACGAATTTCGCGATTTGCTGCAAACATATAGTGAGGATCCCGACACGCTCAGCTTTGTACGTAATAGGGCCTTTGATATTGTCGCGGAGCACATGCGCGGCTCGGCGTCGTTTGATAAAGCCAGTTACAGATGGCTAGAGCATATTGTAAAGCTCATTGATCAGGTGCGTAGCTCGGCAAGCCCGCGTTCGCCCAGTGAGGTATATTTTAGCCCCGGCGATGAGTGCAAAAGCCGAATAATCTCTCTACTTGATGGTGCTCGCAGCAACGTTGAGATTTGTGTGTTTACGATTTCAGATAACGACATCAGCCACGCTATCTTGGCAGCCTATGAGCGCAACATTCGCGTGCGCGTGATTACCGACAACGATAAGGCAAACGATAGAGGTAGCGACGTAGAACGATTGATCGAGAGCGGTGTTGCGGTAGTGAAAGACCAGACGCCTAATCATATGCATCACAAGTTTGCTCTGGTTGATGGCAGCTATGTTATCAATGGCAGTTTTAACTGGACGCGCAGCGCATCGAAATACAACAACGAAAACATCATGGTTGTCTCAAATAGCGCGGTGGTGGCGCGTTTTGCCGGAAAGTTTGACGCTATGTGGCGTGAGTTTGGCGGCAAGGTATAACTTAACCGGCAGCTGCAGCAGCCTCGCTGGAATAAACCGGTTGATAGACGGGCGGCTCGCCTAGCTGCAACTCTTCTCGCACCTGCGCCAGTGGCAGCGGCAATAATCGCTCCCAATCGGCAAAGTCCAGGCATTCGCTGTGCTTACCGCGTTTCCATGCAGCGCGGATGATTGCGCGCATTTGTGGCCCCCCTGTCCAATAGGCCATGGCTACAATTAGCCCAATGCCGTTGTGCCAGTTTTGGGAAATGCCAAATGAGAGCAATGCGCCTTCACCCAGCAAGTCGCGGCCCCATCCTGAAGCAACGTGCTGCAGATCGTGACAATCACGGCGACGGCTGTAGAAGCGGCGGCGGTTCTCTCCCACGTTAACGCGTTCGACGCTCTCGCTGGCATCTACCAGGCCGTCGGCGGTGATTTTCTCGCGCTCAGTGAATAGGTAGTACTCGTGGCCAAGGCTGCCCTCGGGCAATTGCGCGAGGTAGTGGCGGTCTCTGAGGGTCTCTAAGAGGTCGCGCTTTTCAGTCAGAATGCGTTGGCCGTTTTCGGTTTTCTTGAATTTTTGAAAGTGTTTTTCGCCAGAGTTACCAGAGAGCGCTTTGATGATCACAAACACCTCGTCGGTGTTATCTGGGTCTTTGCGCAGGCGCCCTAGTGCACGCCATGCGGTGCGAAACTGGAGGCTTGTGTCGGGTTGTTCCACAGGCATTGTTTGGGCTCATGTGTGATGTGGCTGTTTGTTGATTATAGGATTTATCGGCAGAGGGGGACAGGCCTGTGCATTTAGCTTTGTGACAGTCGAGCACCGTGCACTGCGGTACCGCACCGCTCGGTAGCTTAAAGCCTCATTTGGTTGGAACCCCACGCCCTTATGAGGCTTTAAGCTACCGAGCGGTGCTGCATCGTAGTATGCGAATTCAGAGCGCGATCCAAACCTAGTCTCAGCTACAGCACAATGTGCGCTACTGAAAACGCTGCCCAGGCGACGGCACTAGAAACTGCGCTTCAGGTACGCTGGCGTTACGAAGCGCCTCAGCAAGATCGATAGCAGGTTGGTCAATCCCTTCATAGGTCAGTTGGAACGTACCGAAATGCATGCCCACGCTCAGTGCGCTACGAAGATCAATATGCGCTTGCACAGCCTCCTGCGGATTAACATGCACATCCTTCATAAACCAACGCGGCTGGTAAGCACCTATAGGCAGTAATGCCATATCAAAAGGCCCATGCCGATCGCCAGTGGCTTTGAAGTGATTGTCGTAGCCGGTATCGCCAGCAAAATACACATTGGCTTGCGGCGCCTTAATGACGAACGCTCCCCATAGCGTTTTCATTTGATCTGTTAACCCTCGACCAGAGCGATGCCGTGTTTCAGAGAATACAAATTCAACATCGGCGATAGTGTGGGCTTGCTCCCAATCGAGATCTATCGCATTGCTCAAACCCAACTGCTCAAAGTAGGCGGCGTTGCCTAGCCCAGCCAGTATGAGTGGTGGCTTTGGATTCTGTGCCGCTATGGTTTGCAGTGTACTGGCGTCCAGATGGTCGTAGTGGTTGTGGCTGATCAAAATGACATCAATGGGCGGTAAGTCTTCGAGTGCAATGGCGGGCGCGTGGACTCTCTTTGGCCCGGCAAAGCTAAAAGGGCTAGCGCGCCGCGACCATATTGGGTCGGTGAGTATGTTGATGCCGTTCACTTGAATTAAAAATGTAGCGTGGTTGATGAAGGTAACGACAGGGCCTTGGTTGACAGTGGCCGCTGCTATTTTGCTTTGTTGGATCGGTGACCATTCGGGCCAGCGTTCACTTTGGGTTAACATGCCCCAGCCCAAGCGTGATAATTCTATTACGCCTTTGTACATGGGAGTGGAATTTCGAAACTGGCCATCGACAAAGTGGTCTGAGGCGCCGCCTTTGTAAGCGGGCGCGCTAGTACAGCTGACTACGAAAAAGCCAGCGAAGGTAATTAGGAGGAAACTACGAAACCAGATCATTCAGTGTTCTGGGTGATTGGGAGCTAGCTGTTTAACGATATCCGGCTCCGTTGGTAAGCTCATTCGTCGCGGCAAGCGAGCCGCCACTGCTGCACGCGTTGTTTGCCGCCGTTTGTTTTTGCCTGAAGCAGGTCATGCTCGAATCGTTAGCAATACACCAGCGCTTGTTGCCTTCCAGGCTGGCGATCGTTGCCGTACTGCGAGTATCACATTGCACCTGGTATATTTTGTAGAAGCCGCCTTTAGGGTGAATGCCGGTCTTGAGTCTTTCTGTTTTGATAAAACTCGTCGCGTGAGCGGCGTTGACCATCAGTAGTGCTGCAACAGTAACGGTGGCCTTGATGACGATGTTCATGGATATCTCCCTCAGGTAGTGAGAGAGATACGATGGTAGTGCGTTAGTGGATCAATTGCCCGCTGAAAACGTAAATTGTGCCCAATTCGCGCCCCAGTTCAGGCGGTAAAACTGGGTGGGTATTAAAGCTCGCGAAAGAGCTCACCGGCGAATCGTGTTGTCATACTTTGGCCGTCTTCTGACAAGACAGCAGTTGTGTCTGCCGCGGACAGGGGTATCCCTTCGCTGAAAATCGTCCGGCCGTCGATGGATATTCCGTATGTTGCGGCGCCGACAAAGAGTGATCTTTGGTAGTTTAGTGTGCCGTCAGGCCCAAAATCGAGAGAAGTCCCGCACGTGCCTTGTGCAAAGCAGCCGACGGTGTCTACGTAAACGCGCCGCTCAGGGAACAGTGTGAGCACCGGCGTTTAGTTGCCGTAACGCGCCATCTCCAGCGTTTCAGGGGCTGGCTCACCGGGCTCTAAACGCTCAGTGATTAACGGCCTTAAATCGATACTCACCTGAGTTTCGAGCGGGCTGGCACAGGGCGCGCCAGTTCCCTTGAGCCAGCGGCTTGGCAGGCCCGATTGCGGCACGTTGTTAGCCGTTGGGTAATACACTTGAAAGCGTCCGCCATCGACTTGGCATGCGCTGTCCCCGCCGAGTATCAGATGTAGAAAACTGCCATAGATGCTGGCGAACTGTAAATCGGCAATACTCTGGCTGTCTGTCAGTAACTCCTCTTCGATGAGCTCAGCTGCCGTTTGACTACTCATGCCGCTGAATTGGGCCACCGCAATTTGTGTCTGCAGCTGCGCTTCGAATACATTTTCATCGGTCGTTTTTGTGCTGGCACTGCTTGTTTTATTGCCGTTTTATGTTGCTTATCGAATAAAGTGCCCCAAGTGACTAGTGTCAAATGTTGCTTCTAGTTCTATTGCTCTCATTTACTGCCTGAATGAGATACATTGGGGCATGAATGCAGCTGCCCCTTACTCCCCGCGCGAAGAATTCGCCAACGCACTAATTCACGGCATTGGTGTAATGGTTGCCATTGCCGCGCTCGTTTACATGCTGAGTGTCGCGCCGGCGCATCTAAGCGCGTGGCAGAGAACGAGTGTTGTGGTTTATGGTATCAGCTTGATTTTGATGTTTTTAACGTCGACGCTATATCACGCTGCGTCTCACGCGGGCGCAAAACAAGTCCTAAAGCGCCTTGATCACTGTGCGATATTTTTGCTGATAGCGGGCAGTTTGACGCCGTTACTGACCATCACAATACCGAGCTTTTCCGCGAACGTTGTCTTGACTGTGGTTTGGTCAATGGCTGTGATGGGCGTAGTTTTCAAAGCTTTTTTTGCGGGCAGGTATAAGTGGATTTCGGTGGGCACCTATTTGTTGATGGGGTGGTCGGCCTTGTTTGTTATTCTGCCGTTGTACCGTACTCTGGAGACGGCTGGATTTGTTTTGCTGGTTGCTGGGGGTTTGGCCTATACCTTCGGCGTTATTTTTTATGTGAACAAAAAAATCCCGTTTAATCATGCTATTTGGCATTGCTTTGTTTTTCTTGGGGCGTTTTGCCATTGTTGGCTTATTGCGGGTTATGT
>JBGCFE010000039.1:0-27384 GCA_045106775.1 Halioglobus sp. | reverse complement strand
CAAATTGATGCCGGCAAATACGTTACGGTATTCGAGGCTGGCACGAATGCGATAGCCCCAGGAGAAATCGACGACAAAGCCATTGCTCTCACAGTAGGCGGCATTGCCATTGGGTAACACGCCCAGCGGTTCCAGAGCCGGATGTGAATTACAGCTAACGGGCACGCCAAACTGTTCGCTTTGAAACGGTTCGAATGTGTTGATGCCATACGCGGGAGAACGGCCGTAGTTGATGCCGCTTTCCATGTCATCAATCCACACCGCGCCAAGTTCTGCCGCAAAAGATAAGCGGCTAGCACCCAGTACCTGTTCGAAAAAGCGAATGAAAGTAGTCTGTAGCTGGGTGTATGACACTTCGTCATAGCCCGAGACCACTGACCCCGCGCCTGCAGCTCGCGATCTGGCTAGCATCGGCGACCACTCGGCAAAGTCGCCCAGCGCAATGGCTTGCAAAATATCGGTAGTACTAATTTGCAAAGGGAATTTGTCGCGGTAACTCAGTTCGCCAGACCACGCCCAATCGAAAAGGTTGGTAGCAAAGGTTAAGCCGAAAACGTCAATGTCTTCAGGAAACTCAAAGAAAAAGCCTGGGTCAGAACCAAAGATAAACGGCTGACCAAAATTTTGTGAGGGGTTTCTGCCGCTAAAAATTGGCGTGCGACTGTGTAGATTCAGATAGTAGAAACCAAACTCGCTGGCGTTGAGCGATTCTACGAAGTAGCGCGCGGCTATGCCCCATTGGCCCGAATCTGAGGCTTCTACGTCGTCTAGCCTGGGAATGGTGAAATCAGTAAGAAACTGATCGCGATCATCGCGGTTTGCCGAGGCGGTTAGATAGTTGCAACCGCCGCCGTAAGGGTCAGCAGAGCTCCAGTAGGTGCCGCACTCATCCAGCACCGTGCGCTCCCAATCGTATTGGTAGAACAACTCAACGCTTAAATCTGCTGTAAGCCCCATGTTGGCGTAGAGGAGACCAACGGGAAGCAGGGCTTCTTTAATTTCCGAGCCAGGGCGGCGCAGCGCCGTAACGTCGAAGGGGTTGATCACGTTAATGCCGTTTTGTATGAAGGTACTTTCGCCCCAGCTAAGCACCATGTTGCCTGCGCGCAGTTCAATAGGCACCTCACCCGCGTCAAAATCAACGTAGGCGTAATAGTCTAGAAACTCAAAACCTTTGCCTTGCGCCAGATCCTCAAAATCAGAGGTGTTGAGTTTGGCGTTTGCCGTGTAGTTGTTGGCGGCGTGGCCATGATCCACTTTGTCATTTTCAAGGGCGTAGTCGTACCAGTATTTAAATCGTGTAAAAAAGCCGAAGCGATCTCCATCTAGACGCACATCGTGCACGCCCTTAAAAATAAACGAGAACATATCGCCTTTATCGTAGTTTAGGTTGCCGTCATCGGCGGTGCTGGACGCGCCGCGGCCTTCACCCGCAGTGTTGCCTGGTGCTAGCACGCGGTTTGAAGGGTCTTGTGCACGCCAACTGGCACCGACGGATAAGTTGGAAGTGAGATTGCCCTCCAATGATCCCAGCTTAAAGTCGACGGCGTTCGAAGCGCCGCTGGCCAGGGCGAGTGCGGCAACCATTGGAATGTGTTTGATTATGTTCACAGATATGCTCCCTGGGTTTGAAGAGATTGTTCTTGTTGCGGCTTTAAACGACGATCAGTGATATCCAGCTACAAGTTGTCCATGGTGGCCAGCCGGCCGATGAGCTCTTCCATTCTTGTGCTGTAGCCCCACTCATTGTCGTACCAACTCACTACCTTCACCATGCGCTTATCCATAACCTGTGTTAGTTGCGCATCGAAAATGCTCGAATGTGTGTTGCCGATAATATCGCCAGACACTATTGGGTCGGTGCAGTAGCTGAGTATGCCCTTTAACGGCCCTTCGGCCGCTTGACGCATGGCATTGTTAATATCGTCCACTGATGCGTCTCGCTCTAGCTCAACCGTCATATCGATCACGCTGCCGTCTGGCACGGGCACACGCATTGCCAGCCCGTCTAGCTTGCCTGCCAGTGCAGGAATCACTGTGCCAATCGCTTTGGCTGCACCGGTAGACGTTGGCACGATGTTAGTGGCGGCGCTGCGAGATCGACGCGGGTCATTGTGTGGCGCATCTACCAACCGCTGATCAGACGTATAGGCGTGAATGGTGTTTAGCAAACCGCGTTTTATGCCAAACGTCTCATGCAGTACTTTGGCCACGGGCGCCGCGCAATTGGTGGTGCAGCTGGCATTGCTGATGATCGTCGATGACTCAGTAACAACATGATCGTTGACGCCAGTTACCAGCGTTGCGTCCAACGGCTCTTTGGGCGGGACGGTGAGTAGTACGCGCTTGGCGCCTGCCTGTAGGTGTTGTTGTAGCTGATCAAGCTTGCGGAATTTACCGGTGCTTTCGATCACGTAGTCTACGCCGAGCTCACGCCAGGGTAGCTTGGCTGGGTCTGGCTCTGAAAGAACCTCAAAGGGATCGTTATCGATAGTGAGCGTTGTGCCAGAGACAGTCACCTGGCCCGGGTAGGTGCGGTGAATACTGTCATACTTGAATGCATAGGCCAGTTGCTCAGCCGTCGCAAGATCATTAACGGCTACCACATCATAGTGCCCACGCAGTTTTGCGATCCGCGTTACCGTTCTGCCAATGCGACCAAACCCGTTGATAGCGATGCGTGGCTTACTCATTGATGTCTCCGGTAGATTACTCATGGTGCCGCGTCTTAACTCGAGCTTACTCCTTGGGAAGCTGATCGAAAACAGGCGAGGGCCATTTTTATTCGATAAGTTGATTTTGATCAGAATCGCTGAGCGCCCCATTGAGGGTTGAGCGCCCCATCGCGGTGAGTCGCTCTTGCTTTTGGATTCTGTTGGCCAGCACAATGCGTACGCGGCGTGCCGCTGCGCGGTTCATTCGACGACCTAGTGCTCAGCAAAGAAGGAGTAGTTCGATGGTAGTAGACAAGGCGACCAACTTATCCCAGTTCATGGAAGGTGTTATTTGCCGTAATCCGGGCGAGGAAGAGTTCCATCAGGCTGTTCACGAGGTAGCGATGGATATCATTCCTTATATCGCGGATAAGCCCGAGTATCAGGACCTTCGTATACTCGAGCGCATGACTGAGCCCGACAGAGTCATCAGTTTTCGTGTGGTCTGGGAAGATGATAATGGCGAACTGCGGGTTAACCGTGGCTATCGTGTTCAGCAAAACAACGCCATAGGGCCTTACAAGGGGGGTATTCGCTTTCATCCTTCAGTTAATCAGAGTGTCTTAAAGTTTCTGGCGTTTGAGCAGGTGCTAAAGAACTCTCTTACCGGTTTGCCGTTGGGAGGTGGCAAGGGCGGTGCCAATTTTGACCCGAAGGGTCGCTCAGATAGCGAAGTGATGCGTTTTTGCCAGGCTTTTATGACGGAGTTGAACCGGCACATTGGTCCATCAACGGATGTACCGGCGGGTGACATCGGTGTGGGTGCCCGGGAAGTCGGCTATATGTTTGGTCAGTACAAGCGTTTGGTGAATCGCTTTGAGGGTGTACTCACAGGTAAGGCGCTGGCCTTTGGTGGTAGCCACATTCGTACAGAGGCCACCGGCTATGGCGCCGTGTACATGATGGAAGAAATGCTGGCGCAGCATAACGAACAGCTGGACGGGCGCACCGCGCTGATATCGGGTTCGGGCAATGTGGCAACCTATGCCGCTAAGAAGCTGTTGGACAATGGCGCGAAGGTGCTCACGATGTCGGACTCCTCTGGCTTTGTCTATGCCAAAGACGGCATCTCTCTTGAGCAGGTGAACTGGATTGAGACACTGAAAAACCAGCGCCACGGCAGAATTCATGAAGCGGCAACCGAGTTTGGTTTTGAGTATCACGAGGGCGAGCGCCCCTGGGGTGTAGAGGCTGACCTGGCCTTTCCCTGTGCCACGCAGAACGAGATTAATGAAGATGACGCCAAGGCGTTGGTGAAGAATGGCGTGCGTGCTGTTTCGGAGGGCGCCAACATGCCTACCGAGCTTGCCGCAGTGAATGTGTTCGCACAGGCGAAAGCCGTTTTACATGCGCCAGCAAAGGCCGCCAACGCAGGCGGGGTGGCTGTCTCGGGTTTGGAGATGAGCCAGAACAGTGTGCGTTTGCAATGGACAGAAAAAGAGGTAGACGATCACCTGCGGGCCATTATTAAGAACATACATGCACAGTGTGTCGAGCACGGCACCGACAGTGAAAACCAAGTAAACTACTTCCGTGGTGCTAACATCGCGGGTTTCATTAAAGTCGCCGATGCCATGATGGCCTATGGCGTGATGTAGCAGTTTTAATGGTGTTCTATTTGAGTGGTTCTACTGGAGTTGTTTCTTGAATTTTGAGTTAGCTGAAGAGTATCGCCAACTGCAGGCGTTGGTAGAGAAGTTTGTTGAACGCGAATTGCTTCCATTAGAGCCTGCTTTTTTACAGCGTGATGCGGCGGGAGAGCATGATCTACTGCTGGAATCTGAAGTGCAGCACTTGCGTGATACCTGCGCAGAGCTTGGTCTGTGGGGGCTCGAAAGCCCAGAAGAATTAGAGGGCGCGGCGTTGCCTGCTATTGCTATGGTGGGCGTTAACGAAGCCATGGGTTATTCAGCGGTTCCGTTTTTTCTGCCTCCCGATTCGCCCAATCTGCACCTCTTATTAGCAGCTGCCAATGAGGCACAGCGCGAGCAATATGTTGAGCCTTATGCGCTGGGCAAGCTGTCTTCGGCAATGGCTATCTCGGAGCCGGGTGCGGGAGCAGATCCGGCGCTGATGGTCACACGGGCAGTACGCGATGGTGATGACTGGGTGATTAACGGGCGCAAGATATGGGTGAGCCGCGCTGATGAAGCGGCATTCACTGTGCTCATGGCGGTGACCGAACCCGGCAAAGGGAACGCAGGCATCTCTGCTTTTATCATCGATAGCGATAACCCCGGCTTTCGTGTCGCCAGAGAAATTCCAATGATTGGCGGGCAGCGAACCTTCGAGCTGGAGCTAGACAACTGCCGCGTGCCCCACACCGCACTGTTGGGTGAGGAGGGCAAGGGCTTTGCGCCTATGCAGTTGCGCCTTACCGTGCGCCGCCTGCAAATGGGCGCCTGGTGTGTGGGCAAAGCTCGGCGTGCGCTCGATATCATGCGCGATTACGTGAAGCAGAGGCATACCCACGGGCAGCCGTTGTCAGAGCGGCAAACTATCCAATGGTGGGTAGCCGATGCCGAGACACGTATTCACGCGTGCCGCCTTATGTTGCAGCATGCCGCCTGGAAGCAGGATCGCGACGAAGATGTGCGCACTGAGGCGTCGATGGTGAAAGTGTACGGTACCGAGCTCGCGCAAGACGTGATCGATCAGGCAATGCAGGCCTGTGGCGCAATGGGTATGACGAAAGAGCTACCACTAGCAATGATGGCCCAGCAGGTGCGCACCATGCGTATCTACGAAGGCCCCTCAGAAGTGCATCGCATGGTGATTGCACGGCGTTCGCTGCGCTAGCGTAGGCATCAGCAGACTAGTTTAAGGGAGAACACATGATTGAATCGCAAGGTGACGTGCGCGTCACGCGTGACGGGCACGTAGCGGTAGTTGAGATTTGTCGGCCACCACACAATTTTTTTGATGTGGCGTTGATTCAGGATTTAGCCGATGTGTTTGAGTCTATTGATCAGGATGATGCCTGCCGAGCGTCGGTGCTTGCCGCCCAGGGCAGCGCATTTTGCGCAGGCGCCAACTTTGCCAGTGGGCCTTCTGTATTGGATAAAGAAAGTGCCGAGCAGCGTAACCCGTTGTATGTCGCTGCTGTGCGCTTATTTGCCTGCGAAAAGCCGATTGTAGCTGCGGTGCATGGCACGGCCGCTGGCGGCGGCTTGGGCTTGGCACTGGTAGCAGACTTTCGCGTAACCTGCGCTGAAGCTAAATTTACCGCGAACTTTACTCGCCTTGGCATACACCCAGGCTTTGGGCTGACACATACACTGCCTGCATTGGTGGGTCAGCAAAATGCCAACATGATGTTTTTCACGGGCAGGCGTATTGCTGGCGCACAGGCAGTGGAGTGGGGGTTGGCGGATGTGCTTACCGATCAGGCAAAGGTGCGTGATGAAGCGTTGGCATTGGCGGCTGAAATTGCGCAAAGCGCACCGCTTGCTTTGGTGTCCACGCGAAAAACGCTACGCGAGGGGCTTGCAGACACGATAGCCAAACATGCTGACCATGAAGATGCAGAGCAGTACTGGTTATCACAAACCGACGATTTTAAAGAAGGCGTGCGCGCAGTGGGTGAGCGCAGGCCGGGTAATTTTTCTGGAAAGTAGCGGCGGCTTTAGAGGCAGCTCAGCCCAGGCTCCGGGGCAGCGCTCCAGGAAAACGTGACTGCCAGTGCATCGTGATCACTGAGTGGGCCACCATCGGGCGTGACGAACCGATCGAGTTCAAACTGGCAACCAGTGGGGCTGATCGTGATTGCCTCGCTAGAGCGAAAGAAGAATTTATCAATTGCTTCATCATCGACCACGCCCACGGCATCACAGGCGTTGGCAAGGCCTGTAGTTTGGGTGAGGTAGTCAAGGTTTTCGGCGTCATGGCTGCGGCTGCGCCGCTGATTAAAATCACCGCCGATAATAACCGCGCGGCCGGCGGAGAATACTTCGATAAAACCGGCTAAATCCCGCGTATTTTGATCTTTGAGCACTCTATCGCCGGCCTGGTTTCCCGCTTCGCCGTGCACATTGTAGACATCAATACAAACCCCTTCCTCGATCTGTGTTCGCGCGACGCTAAAGCCTTTGAGCGCTAAGCAGTCACCGGAGTTGTTGTCGCAACCTGCCCATGCCTGGCGCGTAACGTCGCCAAAAGGAAACTGCGAAAATCGATTGAGCCCATCACTCACTTGCGCTGAGGGCCTGGAGGCGTCCATACCAAGCGGCAGTGGCGCGGGTGTCGATTGGTAGGGGTGCTCCGCGTCGGCGGCCAATATGGCGTGATAGACACGCAGCGGCGCTAAGCCGTTGGGGGTGGGCGTTAACCAATCTTCTTGCACCAGCACTACATCGTAGTTGTTAAGTAGCGGGCTAATGATAGGGGTGTTGGTTTCTGGGCTGGACCCCGACAGTGCCTGGGGCAGGCCTGCAACGTTGTAGGCGAGCGCACTGAACTCGCCAGAGGTCACGGCTGATGATTGATTACCATCGGAACAGGCTGTGACTAGTAGCGATGCTAAACACGCAGTGGCGGCGCGGGCCAGGGTCTGCGGTTTAACGATGAGCTTGTCTGCGCATTGATTGGCGTCTGTTCGCATGGCGTCATCCTGTGGGTAGCCCTGCGAGTTTGCCATGCTCTGCGGCAAAGCCAAAGCATTTGTGCGTAGCGCTTTTTTTGCACGAATGCGCCGTTTGATCTAGGCTAATACTGTCTGTGGCCGCTGACGTTGTTGGCTTGCAGAAGTAGCCCATCCTCGAAAACTCTCAGGTGATTGTCATGGAACGATATCAACTGTTGCCCACAGCCTTGTTGATTTGCAGTGTGCTCCTCTCCGGCTGCGGCGGCGGGGGTGGGTCCTCCACGCCCGATGTTGCTACCCCCGGGCCTAGCGAGCCACAGAGCCCACCGGTAGATCCTGACCCTGATCCAGAGCCCGATCCCGATCCGCTAGAGCCAAAGTCTGAGGGCTTGTTAGCCAAAGCCGAGAGTGAAGAGGCCCTTGCCGCTGTTCTTCGTGAGGGAATGCGGAGCAATGTAGCTTACAACCCCCAGAGTTTAATCGATTTTTCCCCTGCTCCTCCGTCGAGTTCGCCCAGTATTCCCGAAGAGCTGCCGCAGTTTAGTACAACCAACTTGCAGGAGCTTGGGGTCGATGAAGCTGATCGCGTGAAGTATGACGGCAATATCCTCTACATTGCCGGGCGCGAGTTGGTTGAGGAACCCTCGAATAACCCGCCGTCAGACGTGGTGGTTGACGATTGGTTTTTCTCCGGTAACCGCCCTAGTTATCGGCCGGTGATTACCTTGTCGCGCACCGATGCTGACGCTGCTACGGCGACGGATATTGCGCGCATTGAGCTACCGCCTGATCAGGCGCAGTACGAGCTGTATGTGCGGCAAGCAGACACCGGCAAGCAATTGGTGGGTATTGTTCAGGACTACGCCTTCCCGCTATTTGGCTTCTCAGATTTCACCTACTGGCAAAGCCAGTTCACGCGTATTGTTGGTTGGTCGGTGGATGACCCTGACAATATCTCACAGCAGTTTTCGATTGAGATTGAAGGCGCACTGCTGGCTTCACGCCGCGTGGGCAACCGGCTTTATGTGGTGTCACGTTTTACGCCCCAGGTGCCTGACCTTATTTACTACCCGGTGACTGACGAAGAGCGTGAAGAGAATGATGCGGTATTGAGTGCACTGAGCGCCGCGGAATTGTTGCCGCGATATTCCAGTGACGGCGAAACCGTTCAGCCACTCTCTAGCGCCACCGATTGCCTAGTACCCAACGAAGAGTTTGACCAAGCAAATCGTGTGGCGGCAGGCAACGCAATTACTACAGTCACAGCGATTGATTTGGATGCGCCTGAAACGGTGCAGTCGACTTGTCTCAATGCCTACATAAACGATTTTTATTTTTCGTTGAACAGCCTGTATCTGACGGCCAATTTGGGGTCTAACGCCACGCTAATACATAAGATCGCGCTCAATGCAGGCGACCCCCTGTATCGAGGCTCAGGCGTGGTGCCGGGGTACATTGGCACGACGCGCCCGTCATTTTTGATGTCTGAGGAAGGCAGTGATCTGCGCGTATTGAGCACTATCCGTTTCAATGGCGGGTTTTCGCTACCCGTGATGCCCGGCTCTGAAAGTGCGCCAACGCCCTTGAGCGAAGAGCAGGGCGAAGAAGAGGTTTACTACGGCGATCATCAGCTGACGGTGTTGCGTGAAGACCCACTGGTAGATCGACTGGACCGCGTGGCAAGGCTGCCCAACGACGATTTTCCGGCGGCTATCGGTAAGCCGGGTGAGCAAATTTTCGGCGCGCGTTTTCTGGGCGATCGCGCGTATGTGGTGACTTTCAGGACAGTAGATCCACTCTACGTGTTGGATCTAGCCGATCCGGTAGATCCCAAGCTCGCGGGTGAGCTTGAGATTCCGGGCTTCTCGACGTTGTTGCAGCCACTGGGCGACGGCCTTTTGTTGGGAGTGGGGCGCGATGCAGATCCCAACGTTGGGTTGATCAGGGGGGTAAAAATTGCCCTGTTCGATGAGGCTGATCCGACTAGCCCGATAGAGTTAGGCAGTGAGATCGTCGGCCGGCGTGGTAGCGATAGCCCTACTGTGAATGATCACCGCACACTCGCGCTGCTACCTGTTGATGGCGGTTTTAGGGTGGCCCTGCCGATTCGAAGGCATGATGAATTTAATGGAGGTCTTGAAGGCCCATTCACGTCTTACCGGTGGAGTGATTCAGGGTTGTATCAATACGACATTGATACGGCTAGTCGTACGCTAACGCCGGCAGGAAAGCTGGTGGTTGGCGAGTCAGATTCGGTTAACCAGGGGGCGTTTGTCTCTCTACGAGGCGCTAGAGGATTTATCAACCAAGACGCCGTATTCTTCAGTGTTGAGGGGATGGATGACGTTGCGACGGGCTTCTGGGGAACGATCTCTTCAGCGACACAGTAGCGCCATCCGGAGGGCGAGGCCTATTGTGCCTGGTCGATAATCGCATCGATGATCGGCCGCATCTCTGGGTTGATTCTCGCTGGCCCGCGCCGCGCGGCAACCAGATTGTCGTACTTGGCTAGCGCGATGAACGCGCCATAGCCTCTGGCCGTATCAATCCAAGTGACCGAGCCGAACGCACCGCCATCCTGAAACAGGGCTGCTTCTTCGCCATCCTCGGCAGGTGGAATCCACCAGCCAAGGCCATAGCCGCGCCCATCGTTCAGCCATTCACGGCTGCCCAGAGCCGTACCCACATCCATACGCATACGCTGTGCGGAGGCTGCGCTCATGACGCGCTGGTCTCCGCACATGCCATCATTCAAGTGCATCTGTAGCAGGGTGGTAACGTCGCTTAAATTGGACATAGCGCCGCCTTCAATATTCGGGTTGGCCTGGCCGATTAGGCTGTCGGCAAAGCCTGTCCACGCGCTGGTATCGCCCAACATGTTGCCAAATTCGTAGACCTCCAGACCGCAGGGCTCACCGAGATACCGTTGAAAGAGGTTGTTCCAGCTATCGCCGCCCACCACTTCAGCAACAGCGCCAGCCAACTGCCACTGGCTACCGCCATAGTCGAACTGAGTGCCCGGTGCCACTGTGCCCGCCAGTGGTGTTTGATAGATGGCTTGTGCGCAGGTCAGCAGATTGTCGGCACTGGGAAATTGGCCCGGCGCAGCGTACTGGCAGGTATGCGCGCCGTAGTCACCGGCAAACTGGGCCAGCAGGCCGGGAATGCCCGAGGTGTTCGACAGCAGGTGCGCCGTGGTGATGCCGGGATAGACGCCCATAAAAGGCAGGTAGTTCTCTATGGGGGTGTCCAGATCGAAATCCAGCGCAGGGTTATCGGCAAGCGCCATCAGCAGGCTGACAGAGGGAATTTTGCTGACTGAGGCCAGCAAGAAAAGCATATCAGGGGTGTGATCGCCCACGGTATGGGTGTGTAACACCCCCTGGGTGCGATCAACCACCATCATGGAAGCGCCGTCAAAAGCAGCTTCTTCGTCCACCAATTGCGCCAGCCAGGCATCGGCCGTCGAGAAATCAAAGGTGCGCGCTGGGCTTTGGCCGGCCGACTGGCCGGATGAGTCGCTGCCGTCTGAGCAGGCAGTTAGAAGGCTCATTGTGGTTAAGATGACAAAGCTTAGCGCGCGCATTGGGCTGATCCGTGCAGTAGAAAGGTATTCAGTATAAGGAACTGGGCATCAATTGCCCAAATGGCACCTGCACAGCCCAATTCCAGCGCTGTGAAAAGGGCCAAACAATGCACGGCTTTTTACTGCTTGAGTCCTCCCGCTGGGCCTCTTTTTCGTGTACCCTAGCGCCCTTATTTTTTCGACCCATCGCAAACTGACTGAGAACTCCCATGTCTGATCTATCGTTGTACCGAAATATCGGCATCTTTGCCCACGTAGACGCCGGTAAAACCACCACTACTGAGCGTATTTTGAAACTGACCGGTAAGATCCACAAAACCGGTGAGGTGCATGACGGTGCCGCAACGACGGACTTCATGGAGCAGGAGCAGGAGCGTGGCATCACGATCCAGTCGGCTGCTACTACCTGTTTCTGGAAAGATCACCGCTTGAACATCATTGATACTCCCGGACACGTGGATTTCACCGTAGAGGTGTATCGCTCGCTGAAAGTGCTCGATGGCGGCGTGGGCGTGTTCTGCGGCTCTGGTGGTGTTGAGCCCCAGTCTGAGACTAACTGGCGCTACGCCAACGAATCTGAAGTATCGCGCATCATCTTCGTCAACAAGCTCGACCGCATTGGCGCAGATTTCCTGCGCGTGGTTGATCAGGTTGAGAACGTGCTGGGTGCGAATCCGCTGGTGATGGTGCTGCCTATTGGCACCGAAGAAAATTTCATTGGTGTCGTGGATCTGCTGTCTCGCGAAGCGCACACCTGGCCTGATCCGGGTAACCCTGAGAAGTTTGAGATTGGCGAAATCCCAGCCGACATGGTTGATCAGGTAGAAGAGTGGCGTGAAAAGCTGATCGAGATGGCTGTCGAGCAAGATGACGATTTGATGGAAGCGTATCTGGATGGCAATGAGCCTTCTATGGACGACATCAAGCGCTGCATCCGCGAGGGTACGCGTAAGTTGGACTTCTTCCCTACTTACTGCGGTTCTGCCTTTAAAGATAAAGGGATTCAGCTGATCCTGGACGCCGTAGTAGATTATCTGCCTACGCCAACTGAAGTTGATCCACAGCCTTTGACTGACGAAGAAGGTGAGCCCACCGGCGAAGTTGCTTTGGTTTCAACTGAAGAGCCACTGCGCGCGCTGGCGTTTAAGATTATGGATGACCGTTTTGGCGCACTCACGTTCGTACGTGTGTATTCCGGCGTACTGAATCGTGGCGACACCATTTTGAATTCGTTTACCGGTAAGACAGAACGTGTCGGCCGGATGGTGGAAATGCATGCAAACGATCGTAACGAGCTGGAAGCGGCCCAAGCCGGTGACATTATTGCGATTGTCGGCATGAAGAACGTACAAACGGGCCACACACTGTGTGATCCAAAGCACCCGTGCACGCTTGAAGCCATGGTGTTCCCTGATCCCGTAATCTCGATTGCGGTTGCACCTAAAGATAAGGGCGGCGCTGAGAAAATGGGTATCGCAATCGGCAAGATGATTGCAGAAGATCCTTCATTCCGTGTTGAAACCGACGAAGACTCTGGCGAAACCATCCTCAAAGGTATGGGCGAGCTCCACCTGGACGTTAAAGTCGACATTCTTAAGCGTACTTACGGCGTAGAGCTGGAAGTGGGTGAGCCACAGGTTGCCTACCGTGAAACAATCACGCAGGAAATCGAAGATTCTTACACGCACAAGAAGCAGTCAGGTGGTTCTGGTCAGTTCGGTAAAATCGATTACCGCATTAAGCCCGGCGAGCCAGGCACGGGTTACGTATTCACCTCCAGCGTTGTTGGCGGTAACGTGCCCAAAGAATTCTTCCCGGCGATTGAGAAGGGTTTTGGCGGCATGATGGACGAAGGCGTTGTTGCGGGCTTCCCCGTGCTGGATGTTGAAGTTGAGCTGTACGACGGTGGCTTCCACGCTGTTGACTCCTCGGCGATTGCCTTTGAACTGGCTGCTAGGGGCGCGTTCCGCCAATCAATGCCAAAAGCAGGCGCGCAGCTGATCGAGCCCATCATGAAGGTTGATGTGTTCACGCCAGACGATCACGTAGGTGATGTGATTGGTGATTTGAACCGTCGCCGTGGCATGATCAAAGATCAGGATGCGGGCACCACCGGTGTGCGTATCAAGGCTGATGTACCGCTGTCTGAAATGTTCGGCTACATTGGGCATTTGCGTACGATGACGTCTGGCCGTGGTCAGTTCTCAATGGAGTTCTCGCACTATCTGCCGTGTCCTTCTTCGGTGGCTGATACGGTTGTTGAGCAGGTTAAGGAACGTAAAGCTAAGGGCTAAACGTTTTGGCTTGATCGCTGAAGCCGGCCATGTGCCGGCTTTTTTGTGTGCGGTTATTTTTGGTTGCCGTAGAAGCTAAGTGTTCAATTTTTGCCGCACCAGAGGTGGAGAATACTCGTCGCTGGGGACGCAAAAGCGCCATACCCGATAAAGCGGGGCAGGCTCTCCATGGCAGCTCGGGTGAGGCCATCCATGGCCTCACACGCCCCAGCGACGAGTATTCTCCACCTCTGCTGCTACATCGAGCCGGCTTAGCATTCCGCAATCTGAATGCGGCACAAAAGTAGCGCTCTCAGGGTGGGTAAAGCGTTTCAGGAACGTGCGAGGCCAGGGACGGCCGAGCCCGAGCTGCCATGGATGGCGCTTTTGCGTTTCCTGAAACGCTTTACCCACCCTGAGAGCGCGGCATTCGTAGGGGCACTCCTGATACTGCTAATCCAACCCAACCGATGAGGCAGAATCAGCGTATATGGATTAACGCCTTTTCACTATTAGAGCTCTGTACATGCCTGACGCCCAGACAACTTTGATCCTAGTCCTCGCCGACCAGCTGACTCACAACCGCGCCGCCCTAAAAAACGCGACCCCCGGCACCGACACCATCCTAATGGCCGAAGTACGCGAAGAGGCCACTTACACCAATCATAACCGCCACAAAATCGCCTTCCTGTTCTCCGCCATGCGCCACTTCCGCGACGAGCTCATCGAAAAAGGCTTCACCGTTATCTATTACCCATACGAAGAGGGCGTAAAGAGCCTGAGAGACGCAGTAAAGCGCGCCCTCGATGAAAGCGGGGCGCAGGCCTTCTGCTATTGCCTGCCCGGCGAATACCGGCTGCTGAGCCAAATGGAGGGCTGGCGGCTGGGCGTGCCGGTAGAGGCGGTAGAAGATGATCGCTTTCTCTGCAGCGAGGCCGTGTTCAATGCCTGGGCTGATGGCCGCAAGCAGCTGCGCATGGAGTATTTTTATCGCGATATGCGCCGGCGCTATGACCTTTTGTTGAATGAAGACGGCTCACCGGCGGGGGGAAAGTGGAACTACGATTCAGAGAATCGCAAGGGCTGGCGCAATCAAGTGGATGTGCCCAAGCGCCTTGCCGGTGAGGTGGATGACATCACCCAGGATGTTATCGACCTGGTGAATACCGCGTTCCCCGATAACCCCGGTGATCTTGATCAGTTCTATTTAGGAGTTACAGCCGAGCAGGCGCAAACACGTTTTGATTGGTTTGTGGAAAGCGGGCTGGTGAGTTTTGGCACCTATCAAGATGCACTGGCAGAAGAATCTCCCTGGGTGTTCCACAGCCTGGTGTCGATGTATCTCAATGCCGGTTTGTTAGACCCACTGGCCATGTGCCAGCAGGTGGAGGCAGCGTATCGTGATGGGCGCGTTGAGCTGTCGGCAGCAGAGGGCTTTATTCGTCAGGTTATTGGTTGGCGGGAATATGTGCGCGGTATTTACTGGCTGCACATGCCGGGGTATGAAAAAGAAAATAGCCTGGATGCACGGCGGCCTTTGCCGGAGTTTTTTTGGACAGCAGAAACAGACATGCGCTGCCTGCATGTGGCGCTTAAACAATCGCTTGATCTTGGCTATGCACATCACATTCAGCGACTGATGGTGATTGGCAACTTTGCGTTGCTAGCTGGGCTCGACGTGGAAGCAGTTTGTGATTGGTACCTGGGCGTTTACGTGGATGCCTATGAATGGGTGGAGCTACCCAACACGCTGGGTATGGCCCTACATGCCGATGGCGGGGTGATGGCCAGCAAGCCATATGCCGGTTCTGGAAAATACATCGCGCGGCAAGGTAATCACTGTAAGCAGTGCCGCTATGACGCCAAGAAAATGACGGGGGAGGGGGCTTGCCCTTACAACAGTCTGTACTGGCATTTTATTGATCGCCATCTGGAGCGGCTGGAAAAGAACCCGCGCATGAATCTGATCGTGAAAGGCTGGACGCGCCGCAAAAGTGCTGAGCGCAAAGCCATTGTTGAGTGGGCTGATGCGCAACTTGATGCTTTCGCACCTCTCTAATGACTTTTTGCGAACAGAGAATGGCTATACGTTTTTCGATAGACGCATGACAGGCATTGGCCGCTCGGTCATGGTTTGATACTGCGCATATTGGGGGTTAAACGAGACTAACTCGTGCCAAACCTCGGCGCGTTCTTTTGCAGAAAGCTCACTCGCCGTCATGGGCCCTTTATAGCCGCGATAAATAACCTGCGCCTGTGGGTGCGCTCGAAGGTTATGAATCCAGGCAGGGTCTTTGTCGGTGCCCCAGTTAGAGCCTACGAGTAGTAGGTCATCACCTTGAGGCATGCACAGCGTCACCATTTCCCGCGTCTTGCCAGACTTTGCCCCCCGCGTTTCCATGAGCACGATGGATTGCATTGCGGTGCTCAACCATCCGCGGCTGATTCTTAGCAGAAACTTATCGGTAGGCGGTACAGTTGCCTTGAGGAAGGCAATCGCGGGCTTTGCATTGAGTACTCGCTTTGCCAGTGTTGTATTGAGTAAGCCCATAGTAGTTGCTGCGTTTGCTTTAATTGGGTGCTGGTGAAAACGTTTTAAAAAACTAGGCGCCAGCCATTTCATCGAGCCTAGGGTCATTGGGATATATCCACTCAGGGCCAATCACTGGCTCAACTCTGAGGTCAGGTGGGATATTCTCCGCCCCGATCATCGCGTCGGCTGTTTGATTCCAATGGTAAATGCGCGCCTCTTGATAACTTAGTGGCACACCCTTAAAGCCGTACGACTCCATCGACTTTTGAATTCTTTCACCAAATTGCGTGTCTTCGCGAATCACCTGGCAGGGTTGGGCACCGTCGTCGTCTGTCCACAAGTCTGGCTTCATACCTTCCTTCCATTGTGGTGCCATGGTCCAGGTTTCCATGCGGCTTTTGTTGATGCCATTGGGCCAAAAGAGGATGGGCGGAATCGCAAATTGGCTTAGGGGTGACACCCAGTTCGGGAATAAGCCGTAGGATTGCGTGCAGGTTCTGGCGATTTCGCCGGCGGTTTCTATTTGCGCAATGTCGTCGGAGATATCGAGTGCCGCAAGATTTGATTTTTCAGCGGGGTTTGGCGCAATCATTCTCCCGTGCCCGTAACGGTACAGTGTGTTGACGTTGCGCCGGTCATCCAATATCGGCGCCACAGTATCGGGATGAATGCTGCGCACATGGTAGACCTCGGTGTTGGCCTCCATGGCGATTTTCCAATTGCAGTCCAGCTCGAAAATATGCCGCGCTGCAAGGCGGCAGGTGTCGAAACCAAATTCTTGCCATTCATCAGCGATAGGGCCCAGCCATTCCAACAGCGTTGGAGCATCGTTGTCGAAGTTTACAAAGATGAGGTTGCCAAAGCGTTCGCAGCGAATTTCCTTCAAGCCGCGCTCGCTCATGTCGAGATTGCGAAAATCCTCTGGGTCTCGCAGGCCTTTTAGTTCGCCATCGTGGTTGTAGCTCCAGCCGTGGTACGCGCAAGTAAGCCTTCGCGCTTTACCGCGATCGTCTGTTACCACCGGCGCGCCGCGATGGCTGCAGGTATTGTAGAACGCTTTGATTTGCCCGCTTTGTGTGTGCGTGATGACAACCGGTTGCCCGGCGTTTTCCCAGCGCAGATAGCAATCGGGTTCGGGGAGCTCATCGATGTGCGCGGCCATCAGCCACGACTTGCGCCAGATGTTGTCCATCTCTAGTGCATAAAAGCGTTCGTCTGTGTAGCGCCCGGCAGGTAAGTCGGGCAGATTGGGCCAGGCGCGTGGAGGTTCTGTTCTTGCGGCCTCAAATTCCATCAACTTACGCAGCGTGTCGATTTCTTCGGAAGACATTGGCATACGTCTGTTACTCCGTTTTTAGCTCTAGCCATAAGTGGTGAAAGCCGCGCAGCATATGCGAATGGGTGCGCTCGTTTTTCTGCTGCGCATGTTGCACATCCGTAAAACGATCGAGTAGGGCGCTCAGCCCCAGTCGAGCTTCCAGGCGCCCCAGCGGCGCGCCAATACAAAAGTGAATGCCATGGCCAAACGTCATGTGCGTATTGGGGTTTCTGTCCAGACGAAACTCTTCGGGGAATTCATGCAGCGCACTGTCACGGTTGGCAGACCCGAGCAATAGGATGGCCATATCCCCGGCGCGCAGTTGTTGGCCGTGCATTTGCGTATCTTCAGTGATCGTTCGAAAGGAGAACTGCACAGGCGCATCAAACCGCAGTGTCTCCTCAATCGCCGCATCAATCAGTGAGCGATCGTCGCGCAACGTCTGCCAAAGCCCTGGCGTGTCGGCGGCGTGATGAAGCAAGTTGCTGAGCAGATTGGTAGTGGTTTCATTGCCCGCAATGAGCAGTAGCATGCTGAAGCCAGCGATGTCTTCATCGGTGAGGGATTCGCCTTCTACCTCGGCTGTAACCAGCGTACTGATCAAGTCTTCGCCCGGGTTCACTCTGCGTTCGGGGATGACGCTTAAGAAGAACGCCATCATCTCCATGATGTCGGGCATTCGCGCTTCCATGTCGGCAGCTTCAGAGGTGCCCGTGAGTGCATCCGACCAGCGCTTGAAATCATCGCCACGTTCTACCGGTATGCCCATCATCTGCGAGATGACAGCAATAGGAAGCGGTGTTGTGAAAGCCTCGGAAATATCCACAGTGCCGCCTGCGATTTGGGCAGCCATGGTTTGACTGAGCTGCTCAACATCCAGTGCAATGTCTTTCAGGCTGTTGTTGGTGAAGGCTCTGTTGACCAAGGTACGCAGCTGTGTGTGGCGTGGTGGGTCATCCGATAACAGGGGCAGTGCAACGGCGGACTCTGGTGAGTCGGCAAAAGCAGATGAGGAAAAAAGGGCTGGGTTTTTAAGCGCGCTCTTCACGTCCTCGTAGCGGGAGATGACCCACTGCCCCGTCTCGTCGTCTCGAAAAACAGGCGCTTCCTCGCGCCAACGTTTGTAGTGGGGATAGGGGTCGGAGGCGACGTCTGGGTCAAAAAATAGCATGCGGTTGGTTGCCTCTTCGCGTTGTGTTTAGTCTATGAACCGTTGGCAGTATGCCTCAAACCGGCTGCGTATGTCCGCTTCGGTATACCCGTATTCTTCAAGTGTGTAGGCGTGCGCTGGCCGGTCTTCGCGTTTGTTTTGCTCGCGGTGCGCTTCCATCGCAGCCCTCGCTTCGGCGGTAAGCTCAAGATCAATGAAGTCGTAGATCTTTTCGGTGACGGCTTCGGGTTTGGCCACGGTGTCTTCAAACCAGATGTCGCAGAACTGTGCTTCGTGGGTTTCTCGCGTTGCCATGGTGTGCGCCGTACCTGTGGCAAAAACGTCGATCACCTCTTGTGCTACTGCAAGCTTGTCTGCCTGATCGTTGCCGGTGAGCCAGAGGTTGTAGTAAAAGCTGGCAGTGGATGGAATGCTGATGACAGGGTCGCGGTGTGTGGCTACCACTTGAATGTCTGCAAAGACATTGAGTAGCGTCGACATAAAGTGGAGATGGTGGGGCGCCTTAAGTAACCAGCGTTCTGCGGTTTCGCCTTTTAGCTTTTTCTGCCACTGCAAAAACTGAAGCTGTTTTTTCAGGTACTCGTAGGCAGGGGTGTTGTCGGCTGCGGCCACGAAGTCGCCGTAACTGGGTACGCGAGCAAAAGAATTGGGCACGTAACTATAGAAGCTGTGTTCGAGTAACAAGATTTCTTCGTCGGCGCCGGTTGGGTCCATTGGGTGTATGGCCGCAATTTCAGGGTTGGATGCTAACAGCGCCGCTACTTCGGCCTCGGCTTCAGCGATGCGTTGATCGGGCTTGTGTGCGCGCCATTCTTTGTAAGGCGCGGGGTTGCGTACCTCATACCAAAGCGGCGCAAAAAAGCGTGAGTCTGCTGCGAGTATTCTATGCAGCATGGTGGTGCCGGTGCGCGTCAGGCCTACAATCACCACCGGTGGCAGCAGTTCTTCTTCCAGAATCTCAGGGTGGTATTCCAGCCATGCCTCCATGCGCAGCCGGTTTTTCAGGCTGTTGAGAATGCGTTGATATTGTACGAAGCGGCCAACGTTATTGAGTTGTGCTTCGGTGTTTAATGCCGCAACTAATTTCTCAAAGGCAGGCCGAAAAGAATCGCAGCCGAAGTCGGTTAACCCGGTTTCTTCTTCAGCAGCCTTGCACAGCTTGGCGCAATCGAGGTCAACCTCGGGAATATCAGGCGTGGCAGACATGGTGTTTCCTTCTTGTGTTTGTTTTTCTAATGCTGGTTATTCTACGGTTGAGTAGGTTGCCATTCGGGCAACGCTGAAAATTTTACCAGCGCACTGTGCACCGGTGGATGCTCTAGTGCCTCTACCCAGCGCCACAGCATGCCACCACGATCGTGCCCAGTAGTGTTTAACCAGTTGGGAAAGTCTGGCCCCGGGTCTTCGTGGGCCATCACCACTGTTACCGAGCCGTCACTGTTGTAGTGCGCCGAGGTTTTGTTTACCGAGACCGTATAGTAGCGATAGTCCAAGGACTCCATCCAGTAGTTGGATACCTGGAAGTTCCAGGTTTTACAGGTTGGTACTGTTGGCGCGTGCAGCACCAGTGCTTCATCGGGCTTGAGTTGCCAATAACTTTGCAAGTAGTGAATGGCGGCATCGCCACCGGCTTGTTGGCAGCGCGCCTGATCGTCCGACGGTAGTTGATTGATGTGGTGGCTGTAGTTATCCATCCACTGCTTGAAGAGGGACGAAGTGCCGCGCATGAAGCCCGCGCTGCGCAGTAGTTGCTCTGCGAACGCCTGTGGCTCCAACGTGCTCAGTGTTTCCGGGTTCAGGCATTCGATGTTGTAGTGCGCAGGCACTTCAGAGGTTCGATCATCGAAGGTCTGCCGCACTATCAGGCTTTCGCTGTCTTCGCGCATTGGCAACCAGTTGCCAGGTTTTTCCGTGCTGCTCACAATGATTTCAAAGTCGCCAGAATCTTCCATAGCGAGGTCCTTAGCGTCCAATTGCCCCGTGGGTTCCATGGTGCCGGTGGTCGCGTAGCTTCCCGCCTTGGTGCCAAAGCTTAAGTAATTCACAGATCCACGATTGCCGGTGATGCGGTAGTCGAGCCGGCCGTCGAGGTTGGCATTGTGGTAGATGTTATCGGGGTTATCGTTGCCGATTTTGATCGTTTCGTTCGCTAGTTGATAAAACCGCGGATATTGCGGGTCGGCAGACTCTACGAAGCTTTCCAACCCAGCGCGCAACAACCTAGTGAGGTAGCGGTAGCCTTCGGCTCGGTTAAATAAATCATCTGGCACACCTTCTTGATGCACAATATCACCGGCGGCCTTTAGTTCGTCGCAGAACTGGGCCCACAGCGAACCGTCGGCCAGCTGCTGTTCCAACGGGGTGCGTGATTTTGTGAGGTCGTTTTCCACGGTGGCTCCTTCTCTGGCGGTTTCGAGTGATAAACACCCGAAAGGCGCGGCAAGCTAAAAGTTTGAATCACCGGGAAATATTACAGCAGCTGGCGAGCGCTGGCAGTGTTGTTTTGAGCGCGAAGGTGCTACAAACAGAGTTCGGTGTGTTTTAGTAGTCCGTTCTTCGAAGAACGATAGCCGGCGGGAGCCACAATGAGCGAACCAGAAACAAATAGGATCGATCCGGGTGCTGAATCGGCGCGATGGGAGTCTGAAACGCGGGGGCCTTATGTGGCCGAGAATCCAGAGCGCCGTGAAGAGTTTGTCACGCAGGCGCTGAAGTGGTCAGTTAACCCCTTGTATACACCTGCAGACCTGGAAGCTGCGGGGTTTGATTATCAGCAGGATCTGGGCTTTCCCGGTGAGTACCCGTACACCCGAGGTACCGCGCCGAATGGTCATCGCTCTAACTTCTGGACGATGACTCAGGTGACGGGTTTTGGTCAGGGGCAGGAGTGGTCGAAGCGTGCGCGTTATATGCTCGACCAGGGCTTAACCGGCTTGATTTTGGAGCATGATTTAGCCACCACCAACGGTTACGACAGCGATCATCCTTTGGTGGCTGGCGAAGTTGGCCGCGCAGGCATGGCATTGGACAGCCTGGAGGACTTGGAACAGGCCTTCGATCTCCCCTTCGATCAACTGCAATACCTGATGAGTGTGTGCAACGCGCCGCAGCCGGTGAATCTGGCAATGATTATCGCAGCGCTCGAAAAGAAGGGCGTTGACCCGAAAGACTTCGTGCTGCACATCGTGAATGGCATTCTCATCGAGTACACCTGTGTTGGCCGCTATATCTATCCTCCAGAGCATGGCCTGCGACTGGCAACCGACTGCATTGAATACATTATTCGGAATCATCCCAACTGGGCACCCATCTCCATCATCTCTGCGCAGTTGCAACCGGCCAAGGCAAACCCTGTTCAAGAGATTGCCTTCAGCCTGGCGATTGCCTGCGCTTATATTGATGCGACGCTAGAGCGTGGCCTGGATATCGACACCGTCGCGCCGTACTTCCATTTTGTAGTGAACGTCGATATGGATTTCTTTGAAGGCATCTGCAAACTGCGCGCGTTTCGAAAGTGCTGGGCGCGGTTAATGAAAGAGCGCTACGGGGCGACTAACCCCAAGGCCATGCAAATTCGCATGATGACATCGCCTACCACCACGGCACTGACACTTCAGCAGCCCATGAATAACATCGGTCGCCTGGCCATTATGGCAACTGCCTGCTCATTAGGCGGCGCAGGCGAGGCCATGACAACGCCGCTGCACGATGAGGCGCACGCGCTACCCGCCGAGGAGGCTATTCGCGTGGGCGCTGCACTGCAGCATATTGTTGCGCATGAAACCGGTGTGGCAGAAACCATTGACCCTCTGGCGGGCTCTTATTATGTGGAGACGTTAACAAAACAAATCGAGACAGCGGCCTTCGAAGAGATGGATGCAATCTTTGCAATGGGCGGTGCTTTGAAAGCGATAGAGACAGGCTACTTTCAGCGAGCGCTGGGTAAAGAGCAATACGAGCGTAATCGCGATATTGAAACGGGCAAACGCAAGTGGGTAGGGGTGAACCATTTGCAGCTAGAGGACGAGAAACGCGAGATCGATATTTTCCGGTTAGACGATGACATGGAGGCGCAGCAGGTTGCAAAAGTGCAGGCACTGCGGGCGCGCCGCGACCAACCCGCCGTAGATGCCGCGTTGGAAAAAGTACGCGAGGCAGCGCGTAACGGCAGCAACATGGTCGAGCCCTGCCTAGCCGCGGTGAAAGTCTATGCCACCCATGGCGAGCTGTGCGATGCCATGCGCGATGTATTCGGTCAGTACACCGCCAACAGTCAGTTGGGTGGTGTGTGATGTCGAAGCCACTGCGTATACTGCTCGCCAAGCTAGGCATGGATACACACACCGTCGGCATTACTGTGATTGCACATGCGTTGCGCGATGCAGGTATGGAGGTTATTTTTACCGGGCTAAAGCAAACACCCGAGATGGTTGCCGCAGCGGCGGTGCAAGAAGATGTCGATGTGGTGGGTGTGTCGTCACTCTCTGCCGCGCATACGCGGCATATTCCTGCGCTGGCGACGTTTCTTGAGGAAGCGGGGGCCGGTGATAAGCTGCTCATTGTTGGCGGCGTCATTCCTGAAGAAGATCAGGCACTGCTGCGAGACGCGGGCGTTGACCAGATTTTTACCATGGGTACAGCGACGACGGATATTGTTAACTACCTGAATACGTGGTGGCAAAGCGCCCAAGCGAAGCAATCTTAATGGATGTTGCCGCCGAATTGTTAGCCGGCAAAGTGCTGGCAGGCGCCAGAGCAATACGCTGGTTGGATGATCGCGATCCACGCGGTGAGCAGGTGATGGCCGACGTCTTTGCGGCGACAGGCAATGCGCAAGTGGTGGGTGTCACGGGGCCGCCAGGCGCAGGCAAGTCTACGCTGGTAGATGCGCTGGTTACCGAACAACGTAAGCGCGGTAGGCGCGTCGGCGTTATCGCGGTTGATCCGTCTAGCCCGTTCACCGGCGGCGCCATATTAGGCGATCGTGTTCGCATGTCTACTCATACTCTGGATGAAGGTGTTTTCATTCGTTCGTTAGGAACGCGCGGGCAGGGGGGAGGGCTTTCTCGCTCGGCGCATGATGCTTGCCTGATTCTCGACGCAATGGGTTACGACGTTATCTTCGTTGAGACGGTGGGCGTTGGGCAGGATGAAATCGACATCGTCGCTCTGGCGCACACCACATTGATTGTGGCGGTGCCGGGAATGGGTGATGAAGTACAGGTGATAAAAGCTGGGCTGATGGAGGTGGGCGATCTGTTTGTGGTTAATAAAGCCGATCGCGAAGGAGCGGACGCAACGCTGGCACAGCTTGAAATGATGCTACACCTTCGGCAAGAGTCTGCGTCTGGCGCTGCGCAGTGGTCGCCACCGGCACTGAAAGCGGTGGCAAGCCAAGGGCAGGGCACGGCAGACGTGGTAGATGTGTTGGATCAGCACGCAAAAACCTTACGTGCCTCAGGCGAGTTTGCCAAACGCACATCGCGGCGTGCCACCGAGCAAGTGCTCTTGCTAGTGCGAGAGGCATTGCTGCGTGAGGCGAATGAGCGTCTTGGTGCAGAGCTGCTGGAGGCGGTAGATCGGCGCGAACTAGACCCTTACGCGGCAGCTCGCGCGCTCCTGGAGAGACGAGAATAGGGTTCGACACTGCCTGTATTCAGGCCGTTAGATGGATAGTCAAGACTCGCGCAATTTTATCAATAAGAACAGTAGTTTAGCGATGAGAGAGGCGGTTATGTCGCAATTCCGCGACTGTATAAGTGATTGATTTCGTTCAAGCTTTCTGTGCGCGAGGGCCACGTTGTCGGCAAAATAGCACAGCTTCAGCGCATTGGCGGGCTATAGCCCAAAGAATTGCTGCTGTTGTTTGTTAAGACAAAAAGCTAAGCACCTAAGAGATAAACCATTTTCATTTACATGGCCCGCTTTTTGCTAAACCTATTACGTGACTGCTTCCCGGTGCTGACCTAAGGTGTTCGCCCCCCGAGCTATATGCGTTTGCCGAAGTTTGGCCGGGTTGCAGTCCCATACTCTTACCTGCTTTTTCCGTTTTTTTAAAACTCATAGCGCAAGCGCGCACCAAAGTAGCGCTCGGAATCCCGTGGCAGGTTCTGCACAATTGCGAGCTTTTCTCCGTACAGTGCGCGAATGTCGGCTACCGCGTTACGATAGCTTTCGTCCGCTAGGTTGTTTACAAACAGGGTTACCTGATAACGGCCTGAGTCTCGCTCAGTGATACCAATACTCAGATTAGCAATGCCGTAGCTTTCCTGTTCGGTGAGGGGGCTGTTGGCCAGCCCAAAGTGTGCGTCGTCTTGCCAGTTGTAAGAGAGATCAACAAAGCCCTCAAAGGGTAGATCGCCCAACGGCAAAGTGTAGTTGGCGGCAACATAGTATTTCCATCCTGGCGCGTTGGGCAGTGATGCACCTTCAAGGTCCTGAACATCATTCACACAACCCTCCGCCTCGGATTGTCCTGCGTAGCAGGGCGCGCCTTCAAACTCAATAATTTCGGTATCGAGATAAGTCAGCCCGGCATTTACTCGCAGGTTTTCGCCCAGCAGTGCGATGCCCTCAAGTTCAAGGCCACTTGTTTCCAGCTCGCCGACGTTGCGCAGCTTGTTAATGAATTCGCCCTCAGGCGTGATGGTGGTGTTTTGAGCCTGGTAGTCTGAATACTCGGTGTAAAACAATGTGGCGTTGAACTGAAGCCGCTGATCCCACAGGGTGCTGCGCAAGCCCAGCTCGAACGAGTCTGCAGTTTCGGGTGCAACAGGATTGTCTGCATCGTTTTGAGTGAAACCGGTTACCACATTGTAAGCCTGGCCTTTGTAGCCTTGTGCGTAGCGCGCATACAACATGACGTCATCGGTTAGCACGTATTGCGCCGAGATGTTCCCCAGTAATTCTGAGTCGTTGTCGTCGCTGTTGGCGGCACCGTTTTCAGGGTCGAGGTTGTTGATATAGTCGATCTTGATTTCTTCATCGTTCCACCGTAACCCGGCACTCACTTCCAGTGCTGCGGTTGGCCGCCAGTTGAATTGTCCAAACAGCGCCATGCTTTCTGTGCTGGCAACGGCATCCCAGCTAGAGGGCAAGATGGACAGGCCGATGTTTCTGCGGAACAACCGATCAGTTTCTGCATCGGCATAGTAGAAACCAACGAGGTAATCGTGAGTATCGGTGACGGGCGAGGCTAAGCGGAATTCCTGCGAGACAAAATCTGTCTCAACTTCAGATGACGATGCGAAACCGCCGTTTATCTGGCCGCCGGTGAAAAAGGCAAAGACATCGACATCAGAAAAATCCACGTCTTCACGGTTCTCGTACTGCCAGTTATCGGCAGCGGTGATTGACGTCAGCGTAAATTCACCTAACTGTGCGTTGACCCGCCCGTTGATGCCGCTGTTGTCTGAATTGGACACTGTTTCGATGTCGCGTCGTACATCGCGGTTCTCGTCTGAAGGTGTAATACCTGGCGCCACGGCGCCTGGCACCAGCCCAAACACCTGAGCTGTTGGGTCGAGCTGCTCCCACGTTAGGTTGCAGCAGTTGCCCTCGTCTTCACTGTAATAAACGCCGAGATCTACTTGTACATCTGCATTCACATCCCAGCGCAGTTTGCCGCGCAGGCCTTTGCTTTCGGAATCGTTGAGGCTGTCGCCGGTTGTCAGGTTATCCAGGTACCCCTCCAGTTCATCCCAGTGTCCGCTCACGCGGTACCGTACCGAGTCAGAAATAGGGCCAGATAGCGATGCGGTGATGCGGTTTTGGTCATCATCGGTAACCTGGTATTCAATCGCGCCTTCGAGTTCTTCCGCTGGCGCTTTGGTAACAACATTGAGTAAACCGGCGGAGGCGCTTTTGCCAAACAGCGTACTTTGCGGGCCGCGTAACACCTCGATGCGTTCAATGTCCGCAAGGTTGGCCAATGATTGGCCTGCCTGCACAGTACTGACGTCGTCGATCACCACCGCCACACTGTTTTCTACGCCGATGCTAAACACCTGTGTGCCAACGCCGCGAATCGAGAAACCGGAGTTTTGACGGTTGTTGCCCTGCGCAAAAGTCAGTGAAGGCGCCAGCTTTACAATATCGGTGGTATTGGTGATGCCTGCTCTGGCGAGTTCTGCAGCGCTGATGGCGGTAATACTCAGTGGAACATCTTGCACACTCTGCGTGCGCTTCTGAGCGGTGACCACAACTTCTTCAAGGGTGCGTGCATTTGCCCATGTGCCGGTGGTAGCCAGAGCGACTGCTGTGCACAGTGTGGTAAAGGGTTTTGGCGCGAGTAAGCATGTTTGCTTTGTCATGGGTGCTGCCTCTGCGGGGTGTTATTGTAGGCTGACTTTGTGCCGTTCTTGAGTGCGTACAGTAGTACGGCCTCATGAACTTCACAATGCACCGATTGGGTGCGTTTTTGGCGTATCCTGAGCGTGGCGTTAAGCGATAGCAACGGGAGAACCCATGGACACTCGGTTAGAGAGTTACAGCTGTTTCGATTTTGAAGAGGGTGAGAGTCGCTTTGCGGTATATCGCAAGGCGCCACAGGACGACTCAAAACACGCGCCAGCGGTGGTTGTTATGCACGAAGTGCCAGGCATCTATCCGGCGGTGATTGACTTTGCAGAGCGGCTTGTTGCGCAGGGCTATACCGTTTATATGCCATCGCTTACCGGCACGCCGGGGCGCGAGTTTAGTGGGCCCTACGTGCTGTCGTCGATTGGCCGCGCCTGTATCAGCAAAGAGTTTCACGTGCTGGCACAACGCGAATCCAGTCCCATCACTAACGCGTTGCGTGCTCTGTGCCGTCACGCCCATGCGCAATGTGGTGGGGTAGGTGTGGGGGCCATTGGTATGTGTCTCACTGGTAACTTTGCGCTGTCACTCATGGTGGACGAATCGGTGATGGCACCGGTTCTTTCGCAGCCCTCGTTGCCATTCCCCGTGTCGAAAAAACACAAGTGCGCCCTGCATATCAGTGATGACGATCTGGCGATTGTTAAGCAGCGCATTGCGAGTGAAGATGTGAGCGTGCTTGGTTTGCGATTTACCGATGACCCAATGTGTCCACCGGAACGCTTTGCGCGTTTGCAGGAAGAACTCGGAGAGGGGTTTGAGTCGGTAGAAATAGATTCCTCCAAAGGTAACGACTTTGGCTTGTCCGGCTCTGCGCACTCGGTGGTGACTCGGGATTTGGTCGATGAG
>JBGCFE010000038.1:0-4994 GCA_045106775.1 Halioglobus sp. | reverse complement strand
GCGACAACGCGCCGAAAATCGGCCATCGACAAACCGATGCCAAGACTGAATAAAATCGAAAAAATGGCGCCGCCCAGCACCGCCTGCAGCAAAGCTGAATCCATTACCTATACCCCAAACGCTTGGCGAGTTTACTTGTTGTTAACGCCATTTTAGTGAGTTTGAGAGTATAGCTGCTTAGCCACGCAGGCACGATGCGCTAGCCAAGCAAGAAAAAGGCGCTAGCCAGACAGGGTTGGATTTTCTCGCGCAAGAATACTCTGCGTGCGCGCAGCGAACTGCGCATCGTTGCGTTTACTGGCAGGCAGTATCCAGAACTCCCCTGCCGCTATGCCTTTGAGCGCAGTTTCTGCTACTTCCTCAGGCTCGGTTAACGGCATATTCTCAAACCCAGACGCTTTAGCGAGATCGGCCATGCTGGTGTAAGCCACCGGCTCGTTGTCGTCGCGCAATTCATCAGGGCGGTTTCGCATGGAGCTCAATATATTGGTATTCACGACATGCGGCCCCGGGAACAACACATGCGCCTGCAGCGCGGCCTCTTCCATCAGGAATTGGTAGTGAAGCACTTCGGTAATACTGGTTACCGCCGCCTTAGTGGAAGCATAAATAGGGGTAGTAGGCAAAGACACCAACCCGCCATTACCCGAAGAGGTATTCACCACATGGCCCGCTTCACCGTGCGCAAGCATGTTGGGCACAAACGCGCGTATGCCATTGGCAATGCCCATCACGTTTACATTAAACCCCCACTGCCAATCGTTAGGAGTGAGTGTCCAGATGCGTCGTTGTGCTTCTTTAATGCCAACGCCTGCGTTGTTACACAAAATGTGCACATTGCCAAAGGCCTCGCGGCTAGCTTCTTCCAGCGCCGCCATAGAATCGGGGCTAGTGACATCCGCCTGCACGCCCACCACATTGAGTCCTTCCTGGCGCATCTGCGCACTGGCCTCTTCCAGCGCCTTGGCCTCCACATCGGCCAACACCACGTTCATGCCACTGCGCGCGAAGTGTTCACACATGCAACGGCCTACGCCGGATGCGCCGCCAGTGATAACAGCTGTCTTGCCTTCAAAGGCATTACTCATGGTTTTACTCCGCTTGTTCGGTGTGCGAGGCAGTTAGCCTCGCTTAGGAAACTGCTTCTAGATCGGTGGGCAAGCCGTCTTCGCCGGGATAAGGCCCGCCGACATAGAATTGCGCAAAATACTTTCGAAAACGCATGATCGGGCCATCGCCGTCGCACAGCACCGGGTTTTTAAGGTGGAACTTGTTGTGCCAGATGGGTAGATCGCCTTCCAGGCCGCGTTGACCGTTGGTGCTTTCGATGGCGCTCTGAATACCCATGTATTCAAAAGAATCTTTGGCAAAGGGCTGATGGATGTAAATGAAGCGCACTTCAACAGACTCGGCGGTAACCGGTGTCACCAACACTTGCAGCACGTAATTCATAAAACCTGAGAAATGCACCCACTTCTGGCCTGCTCCGTTTTGCACGACATCCACATTGGCTTCTATCTCGTGCGCGTTGCCTGAATCATCTTTCACCTTACGCATACCGCGCACCTGACTGCGGCGAATGTGCTGCTCGTAGGTGGTTTCACCTTCGGGCACAGCATCCATACCGTGTACAAACTTAAAATGCGCGACATCTACGCCATTTTCAGCGATCTCTTGCGGGCATGAGTTAAACGCCCACTCAAACCGATGCCGCTCTGTCCAGGTCGGGTCTTCAAACTCATCAATGGGCAACACCTCATGATCAGGCGCCGCGCCCTCGGGGTGATACCACGCCCATATCACCTCGTTCATTTCGCACACGGGATACGTTTGCAGACAGGGCTTACCTTCCCATTTTGGCGGTATACGTTTGGCATAGGGAATACTGGTGATTACGCCCTGCGTGTCGTACTGCCAGTGGTGAAATGGGCAGCGAATGGATTCTCCCTGCACCGTACCGCCGTGCCCTAAGTGAGCACCCAGGTGCGGGCAGGCAGGCGCCGACAAACCCACCTTGCCGGATTCAGTGCGGAACAACACCATGTCGCGCTCGAAGTAATGCACGTTGCGCACTTCGCCAACGGCAAGCTCATCACTGTGCCCAATACAAAACCAACCGAAGGGCATTGGCATAGGAAATCGTTCTGGCATGGCGCTTCTCCTTCTCGGACTTGGGAGCCCAGTTACGCTGCTGCGTCTACAAAATCAGACTTAAGTGGCCCTACGCGTTGCGCTATTTCTAGCAAGGGCTTTGGGTCAATATCGTAACAGTTGAGTGCATTTGCGCTGAGCATAGCGTCGATTTCGGTTTCCGGTAAACCCTTCATATACGTCACCAACTTCTCATGGGTTTTGGGCCAGGAGCCTTCTGGATGCGGGTAATCCGTGCCCCACATAACACGATCAATTCCGATTTCATGCCGCACTGCGGTGGAGCCTTCATCAAACAACGCTGAGGCGCCAATCCAGCAATTGCGCCGAAAATACTCGCTGGGCATCATCGTGAGGTTGGAACGAAAATCGCCCAACTTGCCCGAGGTGTGTTTCACCGACGCGCGCACGTCCATCATCTCTAACAGGTGCGGTACCCAAAATTCACTCACTTCGGTTAACGCAAACTTGAGGTTTGGAAATTTCTCAAACACACCGCCAAAAATTAGATACCACAGCGGGCGGCCGGCCCACCAGGCAAACTCGGTCAGAAACACACCCATTGCACCGGGCAGCGAATAGTCGTAATCCGGCGAGGGGCCAGAGTGCGTGTGCACTACGAGTTTATGTTCTTCGCAGTAAGCCCATATCGGGTAGTACTTGGGATGGTTGTAAGTATCTCTATCGCCCATCAAGGCTGGAATCAAAATACCTTTTAGGCCGTTCTCATGCGCCCACTTCACTTCTGCCAGGGCCTCGTCCACATCGTAGAGCATCAACACAATCGCAAGGCCAATGCGGCGCACCGGATCCTCCTGGCAGAACTCCGCCATCCATCGGTTATGCGCTCGCGCCCCGGCCCACTGCAGTTCTTGATCCACACCCCACGGGCGCAAACCAAGCCCCGCGCCAAAGGGAGGCGCATTCTGCTCGGTGATCCCGTCAGGAAAAAGTACCTCGGCGGCGACGCCGTCTGCATCTATCACGCGGTTGCGCACGGTGCCGTCCCAGGCACCCTTTAAGTCATCTTCAATGCCTTTGCGCCACTCGTCATTAAATTCAGCAATCAGCAGTTTCTCTTCTGCGCGGCGCGTATGTTCGCGTTGAATCGGCAACGCAATATCGAAAGCTTCATGGTGTTTGCTTTCAAGATAATCGCGATACCCTTCCATCGGTAGACCGGCGTGTCCGTCGGTGGACACAATCAAATAGCGATCCATGGTGGTTGCTCCTTACACGTTCTTAAAAAATAGATCTCGGCGTTTGGTAATGCACTAATCCCAAATCGGGCCACCATTGCGGCCAGGCCAGCGGCTGCCTGAAATAGTATCGATGTGCGGCCAGAAGCCCTCTGGGTCTAGCGGGCCTGCCAACGTTGTTTCGCGGCTAAGGTACTCGGGCCACCACAAATGTGCCGACACCTGTTCCAGCATAGGCAGGCGGGTGGCAATGGGATCCCACGGGCTCTCTCGCAATGTAACCTTGCCGTTCAACGCCACGCGGTGGCCAGGGCCGTACTTGCCGGCAACGTGCACCACATGGGGCGGGAAATCATAGCCCTTACCAAATCCCACTTGGCGCGACACTTTGATCCACCACTCGTTGCGCTCCAGGCCCTCTGCCGGCAGCGGATCTTCCTCGCCCAGCGTGCCTTCAAATTCTACAAAGGTGTAACCCTGATGCGTGCAGCGCGCGCTGACTTTGTTGCCAAGGCGGTAGTAATCCGTCTCGCACAGAAACTTGGGCTGGCCATTGGCGTTTTGGCACAGCAACACCGGGGCCTCTTGATCGATGCCATACCCCAATGCCCATTCGCCTTCGATGCCGTTGTAGGTCGCATCCATGGTCATCAGAATGCCGTACTCAGGCTCTTCATTCACAGGCAGGTTGTAGATCGTCAAAATAACGTTCGACGTTGCGCTGGGTTCAATGCCCGGTGGCAGTAGCTCGGCCAACTTCGCAGGGTCTGTGCGGTACACGATCTTTAACATAGGCCACTGGCTTATCTCTCCAGGGCTTGTGGCGGGCTCGAGCGTTGGGTCAGACATGGTTGGCTCCTCATCAGGTAGAACCCCCAAAGTACACGCCCAGTGATAAACGAAAAACCGTGTGACTGTGGTTAGAGTGTTTCCAGTGGGGGGATATTCGTGCGTGGCCCTGCATTTTCAACGTAAAGTAACATTTTTGGCTCTAATTCCAGGCGCTTAGGGCGCGTCAAACCAGATGGCGGAGCTTATCGCCCTTTCCTGAAGACTTTGCGGCGTAGGCGCCTCCACGCCAAGGCGCTTCGCATCGTAGGTGGACCAGCGCGGGGTCGGAATTTCGATAGCTCTGGCATAGTAAAAGGCATCCTGACCAGCGTCGAAATCGGGGTCTTGCCAGTAGGCGCGCAACTGCTGCGCGCCGATTGAATTGGTGTAGGTGGCGCTGGCGACATCCACAGTGTTACCCACAGCCGGCACGATGCCCTGCGCGTCTTCAACGCGCCCATCGGAGAGCGCAACGTCGTAAATCTTCTCGTGGCTTGCGCCCTGCGCATCCACCCACCCCTTGATGATTTGGAGGCGATCGAGGTTGGCGCCCTCAGGATCTTTCGCCACCCAGGCAACAAACGCTGGCGCCGCATTGGGTTGTGCGCTTAATGTGCCGCCCATTGGTACACCACCTGCATACGCTTCATCCAGTAACTGCGGGCTTTGCAACATCGCCTCTGAATACCCATAGCCGCCAAAAAAACGCAGGCTGATACGTGGACCGGACGTGGCATAGGTTTCTTTGCTCACCAGCGCGTCATACACCGATTCACGCGTATTCTCCCGCGCCCAAACCGCTGCCAAGCCCGC
>JBGCFE010000037.1:0-4954 GCA_045106775.1 Halioglobus sp. | reverse complement strand
GCGCTGTCGAGGTTCAAACCATGCTTCCGCCAGGCGCGGTGGCGCATAAGCACGCTGGCTAAAGCACTTGGTGCAGGCAGTCGTACAGGTTTATCTGTAGGGCATACCCTATTTAACATAATATATATTATGCGCACTTATAGATATTGGTAGGTGGAGGGCTGTAATGGCCCTGCTAGGCTGTTCAGTGGGCTCTGGTACGCATCCAGAGCGCTCTCCGCGCTTACCATATACGCCATACTGGCTGTCTCGATGCGCTGGGCCACCATCTTGAGCAATGTGACATTGGTGTGCGCATTTTCTGCGTGTGTATCGTCCGGCGTGATATCTGCCAGCGCCATGAGTGCCTTGATAGCGTTGTTCAGTTCTCGGCATTCGTCGAAGAGGTCAAATTGAGTTTCGGCTGTCATTGGTTGCCTGTGCCTGGCGAATTAGTAATTCTCTAATACTATCCGACATAGCGCTTGCTGCCATAGGCACTTGGATATTACTTTCCGTCGCTAAGAACGGCGTTTTCTTGCTAGTTTTACAACTGATCTCTGTCCTGGCCAAACTGATGCGGTGAGGTGGATACCGTTCTGTCATTGCTGAAAATCTGTTGCTAAAACAGCAACTCATCATTCACAGGCGAGCACGCCAGAGATCACCAAACCTCACAACTCAAGATCGCACGATCTTCGGATTCCTATCATCATTCTTAGAGCCAAGGCGGATAGCCCGTGCAGCTATCATCATTCGACCATCCACCCTACTCCGTTTCCACGCTGCCCCTGTTAAAGCGTAAATACCAACAACTCTACTCTTCTCATGACGGCCCCAAGCCTGGACCATCCGGGCCTTCGAAGGAAATCATTAGTGCTATCGTGGAAATGAAGCAACTTTGTATACGCGGGCCAGTAATGGCCGAGGAGCTCGGGCTACTTGATGCTCGCTCGTTTCTTCCAGAGACTAACTAAGCGAAAACACGATGAAGTCTGTCTGAATGAAAACGCCGTGCACACTCCTCGCTTCTTTTGGCTATCAGCGCAACGCTTTCAAAGACACAGATCCCTGGACGTACTGAGGGACCTCGTCTTTCGGTAGCTTCTTTAGGTTTTTCTTGGCGAACTTCCTCAGTTTTTTGTGATAGGCATTGTCCTTAACCTCTACTAACAGGCTCCGATAGCGAGCATTGCCCGAGGCACCCAATACGTTAGTCGACCATGAAAGTGCATCTATCTGAATATAGCCTGATGGTGGTTCTTTATAGAGCTCGTATACCACTTCGGACATCACATCCAGCACTTCCTGATCAAACACACCGCCGCGCATCATTTCCTGGGCTGCGCGACGAATCTCAGATACGTTCTGACTAACCAGTTTGTTTACATATGCCTGCTCTGTCGAATCCAGAGCCTGAGTAAACGGCGCAAAGATCAGCGCCTGAAACAATACCAACGTGATTGAAAGTGTACGCATATTGATGTTCTCCAGTACTTTGTCGAGTGTCCTGCTTGGCGATTCAGTAAAGCCCTAACTTACTGAATCGCGTCTCTGCCGGTGCAGATTAGCATACACCAACTGAAGGGACAGCTGAACGAACAAGAGGTCGTAACCTTTCATATCCTCGACCACTAGCTTAATCAGGTAATCAAAACCGCCACTCATTCAGTAGGCCTCCAATAGCCCCAGGATTGATTCAGCGACCTTTTGGAACTTCATTGCCGATCATGCTGGGGTACTGGGGATTTTCCGTCCAAAACGGACACAATGCCCCACAGGCCACGCCAGCTATGGCTTTCCAAGGGGTATTACTTTACCTAACGGGCTTATATCCGTCGATATGGCGCATCATTTGCTCTAAATCTGGGACCTTACCTGTCGATTTGAAGCGATAGGTACCCTTTAGATTGATGTTGTACCAGGCCACTGGAGACGCCTGTTTCACGATCGCCAGCTTCTGCTCATCCTTTTGTTGCTCAAAGCTATTGAGTAAATGACTCAGAACACTGGAATTGAAATAGATAATGGCGTTCGTCAGAAGCCGGGCGCACTCATTCCAGAGTTGTATTTCCTCATCCGAGTTGCCTCTGAATCTGTCGCCATTCACATCGCTTATCGCGCGCCGCAACTGGTGATAAGCTTCGCCCCGATTGAGCGCTCGCTGAACATAATTACGTAGATCCGCATCGTCAATATAGTTTAGTAGGTACTGCGCTTTCACGAGCCGATTGTATTCTGTCAGTGCCTCCAGTAACGGGTGGTTTTTCTTGTAGGTCGAGAGTTTTCTGACGAGAATAGCTTGCGTCGTTTTTCGTTCTTTGAGAGACACAGCGATGCGCTGAATCGTGTCCCAGTGCCGAACAATACATTTTATATTGATCGGCGTTCGTAGAGATAGGTTCACTTTCCCAGCCTCGTCCTCAGTGACCGCGAACATCTCATTGATGATGCGTCCCGGTTGGGCATACCTTGGCGCGAAGCTGTAACCAAATAAATCTAGCAAGGCAAAGTTTACATGGTTCACACCATGAGTATCAGTGGATAATACCTCGGGCCTTATTTCTGACGAGTTGTTGAACAGCAGATCAAAAATGTAATGCGATTCGTGTTCGTTGGCACCAATGACCTTCGTATTAACAGCCGCATGGTTTGCGATTAAACTCATGGCAGAGACGCCCTTCTGGGGGCCAAAATATTTTGAGGAAAAGCGGGTCTTAAACGTGTCTCGTTTTGCTTCAAACTTCTGCCCATCTGCGCTCGCATGAACGACATCTTCCTGAATATTGTAGTGTTTGAATATGGGTAATCTGGCTGTCGCATTATTGATGCAGTCGTTGGCGGCCCCAATGGTTTCTAGTCGCAAATAGTTCGCTTGAATGGTGCTGAGCTGATCGTAAGATCGATCCGATATCTGCGAGATGCCATAAGTGCCCTGGTTGGTAGCATTGCCTATCAGTATCGCGAGTAAATCCTGTTCATAGACGCGACTCTTCGATTGCGCACCCAACACATGTTTAAAATATTCGATAAAGCCCGTATCGCGATCGACCATACGCAATACGTCGACAACTGCTGTCGTCGGTAGTTGTTGGAAGAAGGGGTTGTTGACCATGGCTGATTTGCTACCCGCAGGCAATCGCCAAGAACGTTTACCTTTGGCATTTTTCAAGACAACATTCCGATTGTCTGCCTTGTCGAGATAGTCATTCACTGCCCGCAAACGGGAATCTAGGCCCTGCTCCATATCGTGAATGAGAAGGACAGGGTCGGCCGCTATCTTTGGCAGCTGAGATTGTTCAATCAGCAACTTTTTGTCCCTTTTCCAGCGTAATTTCTCGACGAAGTCATCCTCTAAAGCCCGATATTTAGCGATTTCCGGCAATGTAAGCTTGCCGTTGAGCCGCCCCGGAATTTGCAAATACAAATACCATTCGTACCGCTTTAGCTTAAGGTTTCCCTCTTTATCTAGAAGGAATGGGCGCTGTTTTTTTGGCAGGTGGCGCTTGTAATACACTGACTGCAAGAGCGCATTGTGTTCGGAAAGCTCTGCCCGCGCCTGGATCAATATACGCGCCACGCGCTCACTACCTTCACTTCCTTCGAGCCGAAGACACATAAATAACTCCCGGATAAGGTCAACCCGTAAACTGTCTCTTTGTTCATAATATTGCCATGTGGCCTCGTCAACTGACCGCCGCTGATCGTTGAGGAAGAGGCACACCGATTCCAGATCAGTTTTCCCAATAATATCAAAGGCGTTTTCTCGTACAGTGCCAAATGACTGTTCTTTATCAACAGTCTCATCAACAAACAGGCGCAGAACTTCGGCGGCTTTAATGACGTTTTTCTCGGCTTTTCGCCAATCTTTAGCAACGGATTCTTGCGCATACTGCTTCGCTTTTTTCTGTGCGTGTCTCACATGGTAAACAAGGCCATCGGCGATACGCTCCTGCGCTGTTTGCCAGCGTTGATGCAAATAGCACAATAGATACAAGCGCTGATTATCGATAGATTGGCGCTTTAGTTTCGCACCGTAATAATCAACCCGCTCAGCAAAGTGCTGCTGATTTTTTTGAGACAGCGCGAGTGCATTCAGCGCAGCACTTACCTCCGGCATCCACTGGGCGACGTGTCGGCAAATAGCGAGTTCCTTTTCAAGTTCAGGCCCCGTAAAGTTGCGTGCTGATTGCCGGAGTTGACGCAAAGACAACCCATCGGTCCCTTCTATCAGAGCAGCAATGGCTTTCTCCGTCACACTTGAAAGCCCTGCATTTAGTTGGTTTACCAGATCGCTATGAACGCTGACGACAATCTGGCTAATGAGCTTTTGAAGCGTGCTGTAGGCGGGAAGCGAAACTCTATGATTCGATAGATATTCGACAGCTGCATCGAACATGCATCGCGGTTGCGCCCAGACTTTTGCTTGTTCCTTCAGATAGAGCGCCAACCCCTCTTCATGCAAGTTGGAATCCCAGCGTTCGTAATTGCAAAGAGAAAATACCCTACGGTATATCCTCACGCACTCTTTCTGAGGCAAGTTAAATGGCCTGTGACCTGCCCCCGGAAAAACGCTTTGAGAGACGTACTCAAGGTCGGTTTTGATTCGGTGGTAGCGCGGCCGCAATACAATCGGCCGGACTTTGAAGTAGCCCAACAAAACCACGAACATGCACCGCTGGCTTCGAACGCGGAATTTGCTCGCAACTTCGCGCTCTTTATCATTTAGCGCAAAAAAGAAACGCTGATCGTTGACGGTGAGATTGGGTGAGCCGTAGAAATCAGCTTGCTCAGCTTCGGTTAGTATCTGAACTCTTTCTTGAAATGCCATTACCTTTGCCCCCAAAAAGGCTGGATAATAGCCAAAATCTTTCGAGATTAGGCCTTAGGGGAAAGTAATACCCTCTGGAAAGCTATAGCTGGCGGGGCCTGTGGGGCATTGTGTCCGTTTTGGACGGAAAATCCCCAGTACCCC
>JBGCFE010000036.1:0-7126 GCA_045106775.1 Halioglobus sp. | reverse complement strand
TGTATATATTCGTCGCTGGCCGTCGCGTGAGGGGTGTATTAACCCTTTCTCTTCATAGAAGCGGATGGTACGCGTAGTAATGCCGAACGTTTGGGCCAATTCGCTGATGCTGTAAGTCTTTTCGGTCACGTCTTTTGCCTTACCTCGGCGTCTCAGCAGACTGCTTTGATAAGCAATATAGCCTAAGTTAACGTTAACGTAAACGTCAATAACCCTGTGCTGGCATACTTGCCACTTAGCCGCTCTCAGACCCTGCTGCCTGCCTTTAACCCAACTATTCGATATCCGTATGCTTTGAAGGGCATAGGGTGGGCAATTTGCTATTATCGCGCCTTCATTTCATCTCGTGCTGTGTATCGCTATGTCTGAATCTGTTCTGCTTCCCTTGCTTGCCGATGGCGAATTTCGCTCCGGTCAGGATCTTGCTGAGGTCCTGGGGATTAGTCGCACAGCGGTTTGGAAGCAGATGAACAAACTGAGCCGCGAAACCGGTGTGGCTATCGAGTCGGTTAAGGGGCGTGGCTACAGGATCGCAGGAGGCTTGGATTTATTGAATTCGGCGGTCGTTGAGCAGGCAATGCAGCCAGCTGCTTTGGCCTATTTAAGTAACCTCAATGTGGTTAGCGCAATTGATTCAACTAATCTTGAGGCCATGCGGCTCGCAGAGCAGGGCGCGGGTTCCGGTTTGGTCGTTACTGCGGAGCAGCAGAGCGCCGGCCGAGGCCGTCGGGGGCGTCACTGGGTTAGCCCTTACGCAAGAAATCTGTATGTCTCCGCGCTTTGGCAATTTGATCAAGGTGCCGCCGCTCTGGAAGGGCTCAGTTTAGCGGTAGGTGTAGCGGCATCTCATGCACTGCAAGCGATAGGTGTGCCTCCTGTAAGCCTAAAATGGCCGAATGATATTGTGGCCAATGGCGAGAAACTGGGAGGTATTTTGATTGAAATGTCTGGCGATACCTCGGGGGCCTGTCAAGTTGTCATCGGCATTGGTATCAATGTGGCGATGCCGCAGGCGTCAGGCGAGCATATTGATCAATCCTGGACAGATGTCTCCTCGCTCTGGACAGCAAAAGGTTCGGGTCAGGATGTGCCAACCCGTAATGCAATACTTGCAGCATTGTTGAGTGAGCTTTTACCTCTTGTGGCAAATTTTGAAAGTGTCGGTTTTGCAGCCTGGCAAGATCAGTGGATGACTTTGGATGCCTTTGCCAACGTTCCGGTTGTTATCGATTCTGGCACTTCGCAGGTAGCCGGGGTTGCGCGCGGCGTAGATAAGCGTGGTGCATTGCAGTTAGAAACCACGACGGGTATTACATCAGTATACGGCGGTGAAATTTCTTTGAGGGCGGCGCAATGAGTTCGAGCGAGCCTAGCCTGCAGTTGGATGTGGGGAACAGCGGCGCCAAATGGCGAGTAGTTCTTGCGGGGCAAATTGTAGCCAGGGGTACTTTTGTTTGGGGGGATGTCGGCTCTAGCGAACGTCTTCTGGAAAGCACGCAATCTGTGGATGAGATTCTGGTTGCCAGTGTCGCCTCTCCCGAGAAAGATCTTGAACTGGCTGCGTTATTGGAAAACCGTTGGGGTGTTATACCCTGGTTTGCAAAAACCCCAATACAAACCAAAACGCAAAACGGTATTTTGCGCAATAGCTATGCCGACCCTTCTAGGATGGGGGTGGATCGATGGCTTGCGATGCTGGCCGCTCAGGCGCTGTTCACTGGCGCCTTTTGCGTAGTGGACGCTGGGTCTGCGCTAACGATCGATCATGTCAGTGAAACGGGTCAGCATCTGGGCGGCTACATTATTCCCGGTCCTGCGCTCATGGAGCGTGCACTGTTACTTGACACCGATCGCGTGCGCTTCGATGAATCCGCAAACTATGCACTTACACCGGGTGATTCGACAGCGGAAGCCGTTCGTCATGGCATAGCATTGGCGCAAGTGGGTGCTGTTGAACTTGCATTGAAACGGACGCAGAAAGCGCAGGACATTGTGTTTAGCGGTGGAGCGGGAAAGGTCTTGCTGGATTTGGGTCAGGTGGCTGGCACATACCGCCAGGATCTTGTCTTCGAAGGGCTTGAAATCATCGCGCGTAGCACCGCTATGTGACCTGCTTCAGTAAACGCTACCGGTTGGCAATAAAAACCACTCAATGCCGCGTAACGTTGGCAACCCACACCTAACACGCCCATTAGAGGGCGTTGAAGTCGGTTGACGTAAGTTGAGGGAGGGAGGCTCAGTGGATGTCAGCTGCCTTTTCTCGGCCCGGCGGCTTGTTGGGCACGCATCAGTAATTCTGTAGCCTGGGCGTTATCAGGATGCCGCTGACAAAGGGCTTTGCAGTGGGCCAATGCCTGATGGTGCTTGCCTTGGGCAAGCAAAAGCTCACCCCGCAAGCATTCATTTTCAACGCTTTTGGCAATGTATTTTGATTGTGCATGCACCCATAGCTGCGCTGCCATTTCGAGTAAAATCTCATCCGTGAGCTCCGGTGTTTTCTCTGCTGAATGAGTGTGTACTCTGGGCTCGAACAGTGTTTCTGGCACCGATTCATCGTTAGAAAACCAACGCCTTGCTACCTCTTTGTTGCCGGCCTCAAAGCGCGCTAAAAATTCTGCTGTCGGCGGCGGTGCGCTTGGCCCAGTATTGCTACTAGTAGATGTTGAAATCACATTCATTAAATCCCCACGCACAGGGTTGGGTTTATGGTTAATCTGATGGGGAATATAAGCATTCATTCTGCGCATAAGCTCCAGTGTTAGCGCGTTGGGTGATGCGTTTTGTGTTCTAGCATTGCGTTCCAGATTGCTGGGTATCTCAACGCAGTGACAAAAATCTTCAACGATGTCGGCGTTTAGTAGCCGGTTCTTTTCAAACAGCCTAACGGTAATCTGTCCCTCACCAAATACCTCAGCCCAGCTCGCTAGCAGCTCATCGTAGTACGCATCGGGGCGCTCGCGCCCTCGGGGTGGGTAGTTGAAGCGCCCTTCAAAACCGTTGCGAATCTTGGTGGTGTGTGAGCTCACTATCATGTCTTCTTGCGAACGTAGATACACGATGATGCGAATGCTGGAGGCAAACGGCAGTAGGAAGCTTTGGAGCCTTTGGATTTCTTCGCAAGTCTTCAGACGTGAAGAGAGGTTCTCGCAGGAGAGCAACAGCCGCTTGGGCTGCTTTTTGGAAATTTCTTCAGCCAATTTTTTCTGTAGGTCAACATAATAGGCTTGCACCTCCTCTGGCGACATTAATGAGCGCATGCGTCGTAGAGAGTCGGCTGGTTCGCTGAGCTGACAGGCTGCGGCTAAATTGACGTTACTGCCTATACCTAGTGTAGTCGGGGTCAGTATGCCGTGTGCTGCAATCAGCGATTCCCGGTTCAGCCCCAGATAGTGTTGCACAGCAGTAGAGCCGGTTTTTTCAGTGCCTATATGAACATCGACGGGTACAGGTTTCGCGCTGTTCATTATGCTGGGGTCGGGTGTCACAATACGGGTAGCCTGCTAGCATTTGGTTTTTGGGCATACGTGCTTTATGCAGCGTATACTAGAGCAATATAGTTCGAAATTCTTCTATTCCGGTGGCCGCGTAAAATCGGAAATGCAAGAGTGATGTGTGTTTCTCTCCTGTGCAATAGTGAACGTATGCTGCAAACCTTAAAAAGAGATTTCATTACTTGGAGCGCATCTCGCAAAGTGGCTAGCGCTGACTGGGCAGGTGCCATTGAACTTCTAAGGAACGCCAATAGAAAGCACCCGCATACCGTGCTTGAAAGGCAGATTATCGACCTGCTTCTTCAGGCCCAAGAAGGAATGAATCGGTCGCCGCTGCGCCAGTCTGCGCCCTTAGTGAAGAACCCCCCTGCCAACTCTCCGGAGTTTATTGGCGGCACCATACCCGAGATTGAATTCACCGAGCTAACACCTCCCGTTTTACAAGCAGCGATCCAGCAGACGGGTTACTTGATTGTCCGCGGTTTTTTTGAAAACGCGCAGGCAAGTATGGTGCGAGAGTGTATCGACCATGCGTTTGCTTCCCGCGCGGATGCGCTGAGTGACGTTCCAGGCGCCGCTGATTCGCCTTGGTACTACAACTCTCCGCAATTTTCCGGAGGAGGCCATGTTGCCTATTCCCAACGCCAGAATGGTGCGGGCCCTAAGCGCAGCGGCGCTACCCGTGTTATTGATTCTCCGCGCAGTACGCTCAAGTTGCTCGATTTGTATGCGTCGAGAGGCATGGCTGACTTAGTGAGGGGGTACTTCGACGAGGAGGCGGTGATAGCCGCGCGTAAATGGGTTTTTCGATTGATCGAGCCGATTCCTGCCCAGCGTGAAAGCATTGGAGGTGGCTGGCATCAAGATGGGCAGTTTATGGGAGAGGGCGTATCGGCTCTCAATCTGTGGGTTGCGCTTAGCGAATGTGGGCAGGGCACTGCTGCACCGGGCATTGCGCTATTACCTAAACGCATAGAACAAATTCTCGAATACGGCACGCGTGGTGCTCGAATGGACTGGGTGGTAGGCAGTGAATTGGTTGAAGAGCTGGCGGCAGATGCGCCTATCGTGTGTCCGCATTTCGAGCCAGGGGATGCTCTATTTTTTGACCACTTCAGCCTGCATCGCTCGGGTCATGGCGCGCATCAAAGTGAGCGGCGTTATGCGCTTGAGTCTTGGTTTTACTCACTTTCAGGAACGGCTGGCAATGTTGTCCTGCCGATGCTATGAAAGGACAGAGAATAAACGAGATAAATGGTTTAGCACTTAGAGTAAGGAGTTAGTTGATGGCGGCGTACAAATATCAAGATTTTCTCCCGGCTGAGATGGAGCGTGGAGGCCTGTTCGGTGGTGTTGAGTTCTCTGCTTTCGATAGTTGCGTGGCAGCAATGAATAGCTGGTTGGAAGACAACGTTGTAGAAGTGCATCGTATCGAAACGGTAACGCTCCCTAATATTCACAGCGTGGCAGAGGAGGGTTCTGCAGATACAGAGTTGCATGCCAGTTCGCATACTGTTTGGTATCAGTTTGTAAGATTGTGGTATGAAGCTTAACGCTTTGCCTGTCATGTACTTTGTTTAAAAGGCTTGCTTACTCGTGACTCAACATGAATATGTCTTCATTGCCGTATCCATAATTCTTGGGCTTGCGATCACGCGTCTGTTAAGCACAGTTGCCGAGATGATTCGCGCACATCGCCACGTTACTTTCCATTGGGCAACGGCCCTTTGGGGGATTTCCGTGATGTTTTTTATTCTGCAGCTTTGGTGGGTGGGCTGGGAATTGCGGTCGTATGCTGTTTGGGAATTTCTGGATTTTTTTGCGTTGGTGATTGCTGCAATTTTTGTTTACGGCGCAGCCGAGCTTGCTCTGCCGCGTGAAGATTACGATATTAGCGATGATTCTGAGCTGGATTTTATAAGCCATAGTCGTTCTTTGGGTCGGGTTTCAGCAGTGTCTATGTTGGGTTATTTTGCTGTTGGCCCCTACGTCAATATTAGTTTGTTTGGGAATCCTGCGCTGCCTTCTGTGGTGGTTCCCGCCGCCGGCGCGCTGCTGATGTTGCTGATCGTTTTCAGGCCAGCCAGGTTTGAGTTTGCTTCTGTACTGTTTGCTTTCTATACGATGCTGATCCTGTTTTTAACGACATGAATTTTTCCCTAAAGAAACAACGCGATCTCCCTAGGATGCATTTTCCATGGGCCCAATCCCTAGGTTTTGGACGTTAGTATGAATCAGCCTTCAAGTTTGTCTCAGACAGACAATGGTCTCGATTGTTGGCATTGCCCCGGGTGCTCAGGTGGGTTGGTGGCCGATGGTGAATACGGCGTTGTTTGCTCAAGCTGCTCAAATCCCTATCCTGCGGTAGAGGGGATTCCAGATCTGCGTCAACCGGGTGTCGCCGCAACTTTTGTGGGCGGCGATCTTGAAGAGGCCAAAAAAGTGTCACGCGCATGGCAAGAATCCTCTATCGATGGTGTGGCGGGAGATATTTCGAGTCGTCTGGCTAGAGCTTCAGAGCTCAGTGACATGCGCTCTCAGCAAATTCAAGAAGCTCCAGCAAAGTTTAATGACCAGTTTGAGGGCTGGCTAAAGCCGTATTTGGGGGTGCAGGGGGGGCTGCTTGATATTGGTTGTGGCACAGGCGGTTTGCTGGCTGCAGCCGCGACGCGCGGCATTCCAAGCGCCGGCATAGATGCATCAATGGTTAATCTGCTTGCAGCTAAACGCATGATATTGGCGGCTGGCGGTACTCCTCGCCTAGCCTGCGCATTTGCCGAGTCGCTTCCAATACCCGATCACAAATTCGGTTTGGTGACGATGTACGATAGCATCGAGCACGTAACAGGTGTTGCAGATACTGTCGATCAGGCGTGCAGAGTGTTGGTACCGGGCGGGCATATGGCCATATCAACACCAAATCGATACAGCCTTAGCGCAGAGCCTCATGTGCGGTTATGGGGTGTTGGTTTCTTGCCACGCAGGTTTCAGGTTTCTTATGTCAAGTGGCGTACAGGTGATGATTACAGTCAGACATGTCTTCTGAGCAGCGCTGAGATGTCTCGGCTTCTGCGAGCCAGTGAGCGCCTTAACTATTGGTTTATTTTGCCTCGAATTCCAGATCAGGAAATTAGGCTTTTTAGCCCCCGCAGAGCGATGCTGGCGAGGCTCTACAATCGATTGGTAGCGTCGACGCTTCTCAGGCCTCTGTTTCTGGCAATCGGGCCTTTCTATCAGGTAGTGGCAAGGCGGGATTAGTTCTGGTGCATGCTTGATGCATGTGGCAACAGGGCTGGTCAGGGGTCGGTTTGTGTTAGTCCGGTACTATTTGGGCTCGGGTGTACAAGGCGTATTTCGTCGTTTATTCTGAAAATCTGCTGCATTGCTTTGCAGGGCCATTATTTGGAATTGTCGTTATGAAGTTGTTGTACTCGTTGTTGCTGCTAGTCGTTATTGTTGGTTGTTCACACCCGCTGGAAATTTCAGGAGAGGGAGACATCGTTTCTGCCAGTGGTGATAGAGACTGCTCGCTCGAAGCGTTTAATGCCGGACAACCCAACTGCACTGAGAATAACGTGTCGGGTGCCTACTCAGAAACCTACTACGCAGTACCACGGCCTGGTTGGGAGTTTCAG
>JBGCFE010000035.1:0-2639 GCA_045106775.1 Halioglobus sp. | reverse complement strand
CAACGGCTTTAGAGATGTTTTTCTAAAGCCGTACTTGAGCCTACGGTAACGGGTGTCGTTCCCAACATGCTACCGGTTGGTGCGACTACCTCGGGGACTATTACAGGCAGCTATTTTTTGGATGACATCGTCGTTGCCGTCCAAAATGTGACACTCTCAAACATCACCATCGTGGATGAGAACACCATCACTGCGGATGCCACAGTTGCGCCTACGCTTGCCGCAGGTGCACGCAATGTCGTGGCGCTACTCTACGGCACGGGGCCTGGCGACGGTCGGGGAAATTCCGCCAGCTGTATAGCTTGCGTTACCTTTTTTTAGACCGATAGTAATTACGCCACAGTACCAGCAGCTCACCGGGTTGTGCGTCTGAGGCTTTGACAACCGCCATGACCTAATATTACCTTTTTGCCCAAAGTGAACGAATATGTCACCCCGACATGATCCTTTGGGTCATTGAGAGATACCCCCCAAGTACAGATACTGAGCGACCTGTTTCCATCTAGCCATTCATTCGAACGAGGAGGGCTGTGACTGTGTCGCAACCAGAAATTCTCAACCAGGCCTTTGAGCTTGGCTACACCTACACCCGATCCACGGGCCCCGTGGTAGGCCGTTTTCTCACTGAACTACGCAACCGTAAGATTGTTGGCATTAAAGCCAGCGATGGTCGTGTGATTGTGCCACCCATGGAGTACGACCCAGATACCGCTGAAGAATTGAGCGAATTCGTGGAAGTGGGCCAGGAGGGCGAGATCGTGAGCTTTGCCTGGGTTACCGAGCCCCGTGAGGCGCACCCACTGGATAAGCCCTTTGCCTGGGCCATGATCAAGCTGGATGGCGCTGATGTGCCGATGATCCATTGCATTGCCGCCGATAGCGAGGCCGCCGTCAGCACTGGCGCGCGCGTGAAAGCGGTGTGGGCCGATGAAACCATTGGCTTTATTACTGACATTCGCCACTTCGAACTAGCATAGGAGGCACCGAGCATGAGCGACGAGATCATCAAGGGCATTGAAGTGCCCATCGTACACAAATACAACTTTACAGCCGGTGCGGCACCTACGCGATTTTTAACGCAGGTAAAGAAAGGCAAGCTAACAGGCGGGCGCTGCCCGAAATGTTCCGCTGTCTATATTCCACCTCGGGGCTCCTGCGCTTCTTGCGGAGTGGCAACCACCGACGAAGTAGAGCTTTCCGATAAGGCGACGGTGCAATCGTTCACGATTGTGGCTATCCCTATTCCTAACAACCCCATTGAGCCGCCTTACATCATTGCCAACCTCGTGGCAGACGGCGCAAACATTTCGTTTATTCACCTGATGAGCGAATGCGTGAACGAGGACGTTCACCTGGGCCAGCGTGTGCAGGCCGTGTGGAAGCCCGAAGAAGAGTGGGATTACGCGATGGACAACATCAAGTACTTCAAACCTATCGATGAACCGGATGTGCCGATTGAAAAGATCGGCAAGCTTCCCGTAACCGGCTTGGAGGGCTAACGCATGAAAGACATAGCGATCGTTGCGTATCAGCAGTCCACTAGCGTGTCAGACGCCGGTGCGATGAATGAAGTAGAAATAATTATGCCGGTGCTGGCCAAGACCTTTGAGCAGGTGGGTATCAACAATGCACAGGATGTCGATTTCGTGTGTTCCGGCAGCTGTGATTACTTGCAGGGCGCGGCCTTTGCCTTTGTGGCGGGGGTAGATGCCTTGGGTGCGGTGCCGCCAATTAAGGAATCACACGTAGAGATGGATGCTGCTTGGGCTTTGTATGAGTCCATTATGAAAATTCGTATGGGTCACGCAGATTCTGCATTGATCTACGGCTTTGGTAAGTCATCACCCGGTGAGCTTCCCATTGTGATGTCGCAGCAGTTAGACCCTTACTACCTTGCACCGTTGTGGGTGGATACGATTTCACTGGCAGCGCTACAGGCGCGGCTGATGTTGGATCAGGGTTTGATCACTGAACGTGATATGGCAGAGGTTGTCGCGCGCTCTCGGCGCAATGCCAAAAACAATCCACACGCACAGCTCAGTGGCGATGTCACTGCAGACGACGTGCTGGCGCAAGACATGTTTGTGTCGCCACTGCGCAAGGCAGATGTCTGCCCAGTGTCCGATGGCGCTAGCGCCATGGTGATCTGTACGGTTGAGAAAGCCAAAGAGTGGGGCAAGCCCTATGCGATCATCAGCGGCATGGACCACCGTATCGAAAGCCACAACCTGGGTATGCGTGATCTCACCGATTCTGTCTCTACCCGCAAAGCAGCGGAGAAGGCCGGTGTCGGTAATGGCAAGATTGATGTTGCCGAGCTGTACGCGCCCTTCAGTCATCAAGAAATCATTCTGAGCCGGGCCCTTGGCCTGGACGACAGTGTAGACGTTAACCCCAGTGGCGGTGTGCTGGCCGGTAACCTGATGATGGCTTCTGGCCTGTCACGTATCGGCGAAGTGTTTAACCGCATTGTGAGCGGCGATGCAGAGCGCGGGGTGGCACATTGCACCTCTGGGCCTTGCTTGCAGCACAACCTGGTAACCGTAGTGGAGAAAGCGTAATGGCGAATTTGGCAGCAGTGGTTGGCGTAGGCCAAACCAGTTACACCACCAAGCGCGACGATGTGTCTATTGCTGGCC
>JBGCFE010000034.1:0-11165 GCA_045106775.1 Halioglobus sp. | reverse complement strand
AGCATTACGCTGATGGGCCCCGGCAAAGCGTTTAACCTAGCGGGCATACTCGGCTTTGGCATCGCCATTATTCCCGATGCAGCGTTACGTGCGCGCTTCGAGCGGCACATTTTCGGCATCTCAGGCCACCCTACTGGTATTGCGTATCATGCGACGCTAGCGGCCTATCGCGATTGCGACGAATGGCTAGTCTCTTTAATCGAATACCTGCGCTCAAACCGTAATTATCTGCAAGCAGAAATCGACAGGATTCCGGGCATCACCATGAGCGCTGTAGAGGCGACGTTTCTCGGTTGGCTCGATGTGTCTGCTCTCAACCTCGATGCACCACACCAGCATTTTTTGAACGGTGGCGTCGCACTCTCTGATGGCACCGATATGGGAATGTCCGGCCACCTGCGGCTTAACTTCGGCTGCGCACGCAGCACCCTTGAAGAAATGGTGAGCCGCATCGCGCGTTCAGCTGCCAGTTGAACGCCTCGACATTACGCCCACCGCCGTACCCGCGCACAGTAGTTAATGTAGGTATCACCGTGTAACTGCGTTAACCGATCCTCTTCCAGCCGTATCTGAACTTCAATCAGAATAAGATCAAGCATTACAATCAGCAGCGTGATCGCGTTTGGCAGGGCCAAAAAGAACCCCAATACGCTTAGCATAATTGCGCAAAATATAGGATTGCGGGAATACTGAAACAGGCCGTGATTCACCAGCGACGTCTCATGATCATAATCCACACCGATGCGCCACGAAGCGCCCATCTGGGCCTGAGCAACCACAGCAACAACAAGTGCCAAACACATTAGGAGTACACCCATTACCTTTAGCCACAGTTGATCAAGCCAAACAAACGGCGCCAATTGTGCATAGGCCCACGGGCTCAAAATATAGGCCGCACCCACCCCCAAAGAAAGCAGCGGCAGCAAACGAAAATAGCGGCCAATGATCACTTCAGGGCCGGGGTTGTTCATCAAGCGGTAAGGGTTAATACCCGTTTGCTTCCACGCACGCCAAGTTCGCCATACGAAAACAAGCCCGAAGAAGACAACGGCATAAACGGGTAAAAACAGGGTGAGAAAATCACGCATTGTGGACCTCCATTGGTTAGTTGGCGCCACTCTATTGGCTTCCCGCGCTGGAAGGTCAATCATTTGCGATAGCACTGGGGCGTTACATTAGCCCTTGGGGAATAACCACTATCAGTGTCATAAATCACCGCGTGCTGGCGAAAGACAATCAGTTTATGCCACACTTCGGGTGCTGATGAGGCCATGAAGGGCCGTATAAAAACAAAGTCAACGAACAGGACGTTTACCATGATCACAGAAGACACGGTTTCCTCAGACACCGTCACCATCGCCGCCCCTGTGGAGCTTGTTTGGGAGATATTGCTGGATTTCGAGAACTACCAGCAATGGAACACCTTTTGCCCGCGCATTAAAAATGACTCGCTCGCACTGGGCTCCGCGGTGGACATGATGGTCGATCTAGGCAATGGGCCATCGCAGCAGGTGGAATACATCTGCGAAGTACAGCCCAAACGGTGTATAGCCTGGCGAATGAAAAACGAGCCCGGTGACCCTGTTCACGCAGTGCGCAGCCAGCATCTCGAGCCGATTGATGCGCAAAGCTGCACCTACGTATCAATCGACAAGTTCTCCGGCCCGGAGGCTTCAGCCATGATGGAGCACTTTGCAGAAAGCGTCGAAACCGGCTTCAACAAATGCGCCTATGACTTAAAGGCGTTTGCAGAAAAAAGCTACAAAGCCCGCCGATAAGCGCGGCTTTTAAAAAAAGCGCCTTAGCTCTGCGGGAACTGCCCTTCGGGTACGATGGCGGGCGCTGACAAACTCAGTATACCTTGCAGCCGCTCCTCAATTTGTACTCGTGAGCCTTCTGGGTGCGTAAGAATGTAGAACTGATCGTCTACCACCGCCTCAAACACCATGTTGGCAACCTCGTCGGGTGACAACGCTGTTTTGAAGAAGTCTTCAATCATTGCCTCAACCGCCTTCAACTCTTTTCGCTGTTCGTCTGTCAGTGCACTGTCATCACCACCGGGGCGTTGGTCTGACACCTTATAGATATTGGTATTCACAAAGGATGGGCATAGCACCGAAACGCCAACCGAGGCTTCTGCTGCCTGCAGATCACCCAACAACACCTCTGACAGCGCCACCACGGCATGCTTGGACACGGTATAGGTGCTGGTAGACACAGCAGAGACCAGACCGGCTATGGAGGCGGTATTCACGATATGCCCCTCGCCCTGCGCAATCATACCGGGCGTAAACGCCCGAACGCCGTTGGTTACGCCTTTGAGATTGACACCCAACACGAAATCCCACTCTTCTTCACTTTGCTCCCACAGCGGGCCTCCACCGCCCACGCCTGCGTTATTGCACAGCAGGTGCACGGCGCCAAACTGTGCTCTGGCAGCCGTCGCTAGCGCATCTATAGCGGCAGAGTTTGAAACATCAGTGGCAACGGCCAGTAGCTTCTCGCCGCCCCCAAGAGAATCGGCGGCCTTGTTCAGCGCAGCCTGATCGAGATCAGCAATCACTACGCGCATGCCTTCAGCCAGCGCTTTTTTAGCTAACGAATAGCCAATGCCGCTGGCACCACCGGTAATCACGGCTGTCTTATCTTTCAGGTTCTTCATGTTTTATCTCAATTCCCTTTCCCGATGATTTGTTTCGACTATCAAGTTCGACAGTGCTTGTTACGCAACTGTTGTTACGCAACTATTGTTACGCAACTTCTGGATCAAACTCTACCGACATTCGCTTGATACCGTTAATGAAAAAAGACTGCAAATACTCAGGCTCGCTCTGCAACCTCGGATTAAGCATGCGCGGAATCAACTCTTCGAACATCACTTTTAACTCAAGGCGCGCAACATGCGAACCAATACAAAAGTGTTGGCCAATGCCAAAAGAACGCAGCTGGTTGTAAAGCTCAGGCATGCGCTGCGCTCGGCGCACATCAAACTCCATGGCATCGTCTCCGAACACCGCCTCGTCATGGTTAGCCGTATGGTAGTGCAGAATGATTTTATCGCCGGCCTTTATCTGATGGCCATCAAACTGCGCATCCTCCATTGCCGTTCTACGCATGCAGATAAACGCGGTGTTGTAGCGCAATATTTCTTCTACCGCGTCGGCTATCTTATCGGGGTTATCTACCAGATACTGCAGCTGGTCTGGGTGCTCCATCAGCAGCCGCATACCTTGCGAAATGGTGGTGCGCGTACTTTCGTTGCCACCGACCATAATGAGTAGCCACATCCAACTGAACTCTTCGATGGTCACCGGCCGACCATCCACTTCACCGTCCAGCAAAACGCCTGTCATGTTGTCTAAAGGCGTCTGTTTATGCTGCTCGGCCATTCCCAGCGCATACTCGATCATCGCAAAAGCTGCAACATTCGCATCGTCAGACGTTGTATTGGTCTCTGGGTCATCCGCCGAGATCATGGTGTTTGTCCATTCATAGAATTGCTTGCGCGCTTCTACAGGCACTCCCAGCAGCTCCAGTATTGCAATTAACGGCAGCTCAGCCGCTACTTCTTCCACAAATTCACACTGCCCCTTGGGTGCTACGCGATCGAGCACAGCGCGCGCATGCTCCCGAAAATTTTCTTCGTAAGACGCCACTGCCTTGGGCGTAAATGCGTTGCGAACCACACGACGCATCTTCTGATGCAGTGGTGGATCCATATTAATCACTGATTTCTGATGGAAGGCTTCCACCAATTCTTGCGGATCTTCTTGCGGCCATGCCGAGCGCGCGGCTGATGAAAACACTTTCGGATTTTTTGAAATGAAATCCACCGAGGCAGGCGTAGTCGCTACCCAGTAGGGCACACCATTCACCGGATCATCAATCTTTACCAGCGAACCTGCATGACGTATTTCAGCCAATAGATCATAGGGCATACCGTTGCTGTAGGTTGTTGGATCCAGTAGGTTTGCATAAGGGCAACCACTCATTATTAAATCTCCAATCTAAAAAACGTCGTCGATGGACTTAAAACAGCACGGCTCTCTCTACACAGCATGCTCACCCCTAAAAGGCTCTCCAGCGCTTCTTGATGTGCGACTGGCGAATCGCGATTTCTGCACGCCGGGCTTCGCTACTAATGCGCGGCGTATCTGCCGGTAATACGCTGGCCAGTTGCGCACGGTTAACCACAAAGGCCTCGGCTGTTGGCATTTTGTCCGCGGCCGGATCTTCACGGAAAATAAAGCGCATCGCATGCTGGCCATACAAATACCCTGTGGTGGCCACCCACCCCTGTACGCCCGGATCAAACGCAGAGATAACATAATAGCGCGAACCATCACTGGCTACGGGCAATTGGTGGCCGGTGAGGCTGCTCACGTGATTTTGCTGATCAGGGCCTTCAAACCAGGGCGTGCCCAACTGCATACCAATGTAATGCGGCTCTACCGGAGCAGTCACCTTCACCACTAATGCTTCATCTTCCTTGAGGTCATACATACCACTGGCATAAAGCTGCCGAGACCCGGCGACGCCGCCGGCGGTAAAGGGCGGCGCTGGCGGGTTAATGCCGTTTACAGGTAGGTTACGGCGGCCATCTTTGTTGGCGTCTTCATAAAACTCTAATGGAAACGCCATGAGCAAATTCCAAAAACGAATCTGATTGGGTAGCTCCTCACCCATTCTCGCCAGTTTCTCGGCAACAAACTCTGGGGTAATCGGCGCCTTGGTGAGGCCAATGCTATCCAGACGTTCGATATTCATGTCCATTGCCTCTTCAAACTTCCAGTCTGAAAAGATTTCACGTACAGCAAGCCAACGCGCCTTGGCGACGGCCGTTTTACCGGTCGACTGACACGTCATCGTTTTCTGTGTAGGAAGAAAGTTACCGCTATAGTCTTTGGGCCGTTTAGGCCCTATCAGCACCTCAAAGCCATCGCCATCAAGCTGCAAATCAAACGCGTTTAGAAATGCCAACGTTTGGCTTTTGCAGGCAGCCATTTCTGCCAGCTCGCCGGTGGCGCCAGGCACATCGGTGACGGTTTGAAACGTTACCATACGCGGCGCTTTGGCTTTTTTCAGGCCGCGTGATGAGTCGCGCCATTCGCGCGTATCTTCGGCGGTAACGGTAACTTTATAAAACGCCGTGTCGTCTAAGGGCGCTTTCAGATACATAGTGTCAGGATTCTCTGCCGTCCATTTGCGCAGCATGTCCATAGAACGATGAAACTCAGGGAACTGCGGATCCATGCGCATCTCTAACTCAATCATGCGGCTAATGTGCGCGAGCATGTAACGATAGCCTTCCGCCAAATTTCTATCGGTAGCCTCGGGTGGAAACGCGGCTGGGTCAGTGAGGCTTGCTTGGGCGGCAGCCAGGCCGGCTGCGAATTTCCCCCACGCATCCTGAAGCTGCTGCTCTGCGCCTGCCTTTTCAGGATTCGTATCGCTGGTGGTTGCACTGAACGCTGTCATCGCACCAAAAGCGGTAATACTCGCCGTAAAAAAAACGATTAGATATTTCATGAAGTGTGGACTCCTACTATTGGCCATGGGCGATTGTCGGATCGCCGCCTGATTAGCGCTGGCTATTTTGACTAGGGGGTGAAAGATCGCGTGGATACACTTCATCCATATGTTCGATCAACAGATCCAGACATTTGCGCGCCAACGGCGTTAAATACTCTCGCCGGTAAAGGGCAGTAACCGGCATGTTTCTGAAACCGTGATCAATATCAAGCGGCACCAGCGACCCGCGCTCAATTGCAGTGGATACCAAATGATTGCTCACAAAGAGTACGCCAAGGCCCGCCTCTGCGTGGGGCACAAGACAAGTAGCTTCGTTACTGGTCATCTCCCACTCCCAGCTCATAACCGGCAGATCGCCTATTGTTTTCTCTATCCAGGGATTGGCGCGGTCCATGCGCGTACCCAGGCAGCGGTGCTTCGATGTCACCTCTTCCAACGTTTTGGGAACGCCGTGATTCTTCAGGTAATCCGGTGAAGCAAAAAAACCGATGGGAATCTCGCCCAGCGGCCGAGCCGACATACTGCTCTCAGCGCCCTCTCCCTCACGAATAAACAAATCATACTCCAGCTCAAAGTGCCGCTGGTAATAGCCCGTTGAAGTCGTGTCTTCCACATGCAAATGAAAGCGCGCCTGTGGATGTTCGCTATACAGCTTTTCAAACACTGAGGGCAAAACATCGGCGGCCAATGCCGGTGAAGTTGCAATGCGCAAAAGTGAATCGTCTTGATTCGATAGATACTTGATCTCGTGCTCGGTGGCCTTCACCAGCGCATCGATTTCCTGAGCACGCTGATAATAGCGCTCACCCGCGGCAGTGAGAATCAACTTGCGCGTGCTGCGCTTGAACAGCTGACTGCCCAGCTTGTCTTCCAGGCGATCCACCTGCTTCGACACAGTAGGCTGAGTGATTCCGAGCTTTTCGGCGGCTTTACTGAAGCTGCCCTCTTCAACAATCGTAATGTAGAGCCGGTAATTGTCCACGGAGTACCTTGAATGGGTTTAGAGCGACCTGCAAACTACCAGCTTACCGCGCCCAGCTTAAGTGTTCGCGGTTTGGGAGCCGCAAATAGGTGCTATAGACAAAATAACGTAGCCAATAGTCCCGCAGCGTTTAAAGTAACAAACTGGCTAAGCGAGCCAAACAGCAGCATCAAAAGAGGAAGCGCCAGACAATGAGCCTAAAAAAACTGATAACCGCAGTCATTCTTGTCAGCCTGATCGGTACCGTGGTTTGGATACGGTCACTGGGCGCGCCCGATAGCCCGCCTGTTATCACCCTCTCTGCCACTGATGTGATTAACGCCTCGCCCGATGAAGTGTGGGCGCTAATCAGTGATTTCGAAGGGTATTCGCAGTGGAACCCGTATCTGACCAAAATCGAGGGCGCGTTCAAAGTGGGTGAAACTGTCTCGGTGACGTTGGTCGATGCCAATTTTGAAGGCCCATTTGTGGTTAAGCCGCGCATGTTTAGCATAGAATCGGGCAAGTCTTTTTCGTGGAAAGGCCAGGTAGGCATTCAAGGGGTGATGGACACACATCATGTCTTTGCGATCAGTGAGACTGAGGATGGCAATACGCAGATTCACCAGTATGAGGAGTTTCGGGGCTTGATTGCTAAAACGATGGCTGACAAGAAAGATCGACATGCCAATACGCAGCATGCGTTTGCGGCTATGCATTCGGCTATTAAGGCGGAGCTTGAAAATTAGCATTGCCTGTTTGGACGGCTAATCGGGAGGCTAAGATTCTCGGCTAGTAATGCCTAGTTATCCCGGCGCAACCGATCGAGAATAACGTTGCTTGCTCGGAAGGCTAAGATACTCGGTTGAACCTGTTTAAACTTCCCGGCGTCAGCGACCGAGAATAGCGTTGCTTACTTGGAAGGCTAAGATACTCGACACAACGCTATTCTCGGTCGCTGACGCCTCGCTTCAAACCGCTGAATTTGCAACGGAGTATGCTTGGCGTGCGTTAAACGCAGCTCGACTGATCCGGCAAGGGATACCCTCAGGCGCGGAGCGGATACGCTATCGAGGCGAGTATCTTAGCCCTCCGAGCAGCGATAGCGTATCCGCTCCGCGCCGGAATCGAAGCACCTAACCATCACCAGCAGCACTCAGCAAAACCTAGTGCCAAACAAGCACCTTATCCAGCAAAGCCCGCTGATACTCCTCCGAAGACGAAAAGTTCAACAAATGCGCAGCTCCCTCAAACCAAACAAGTTCTTTATGCGGCGCACCCAACGATTCAAGATAAGCAGCGGCCAGCTCCGAGGGCGTGTTGTAATCATTCTCGCCAGCAAAAAAGTAAATCGGTATCTGAAACTCGGGCGCCTGACGCAGCAAGTCATAAGGCATTACTTCTGCCCACAAACGCGCTGGCAATGCATCAGAACCCTGCAACAAACGCCACAGGTCCAATAGCGTGTATTCTGGAGAGGTAACATACGCCAAGATTAAATCCTGCATGGCCGACAGCCTAATACCGCCGCCAAAGGCATACAGCCAAGTGCGCTGCACGGTCATTTGTGCAAGGTCATGCGAATAGGTGTTGATATCGATATCTGCCAACGCTTGCTGTGCGTCAGCATTGCCACGCTTTGCGGCCTCCGCCTGAGCGAACGCCAGTGACACTCTCTCGTTGTCGTACATGTTCGCTATCTGCCCGATACCGACGTAGGCATGGTAAAGCTCTGGGTTATCGCGCACGGTTAACGCACCCAGCAGGGAACCCCAGGAATGCCCAACCAGATAGATTTTTTCTTTGCCAAATCGTTCACGCAGCTGGTGGGTTAAAGCCAGCACGTCGTCGAGGTAGGTTTGAATCGTGAGGTTCTCTGGCTTCGCTCTACCGTCGCGCGATTTGCCGGAGCCACGTTGATCCCAGTGCACAACGGTTACGGACTTCTCAATCTCAGTACCGAACGCTCGTGCCGTGGGTAACTCAGCCATGCCGGGCCCACCGTGCAAATACAGTAGCACAGGATTGTTTTGGTCATGCCCACGCAGGTATATCCATTGCTGATCACCGTTAATCGTTACTTGCTCCAAAGACTCGATACCATTGGGGGTATCAATGTGCGCATCCTGTTCTACCTGCATCTGCAGATAGTTTCGCAGTAACAGCAACACCACCAGCACGACGATGGGGAACACAAGTAAAAACTTAACGATGCGTTTTAACATCGGTTACTCCTTCTCACTGATGATAGCCGCGACGCGCTTTGGCTGTCGGCGCAACTGTGGTTCGGTAATCGAAATATCGGGATTGGCGGCATTAAACGTATGCCAGTAAAGCACCTGCGAGTGAGGTTCGCGTTCACGCAACTGTAGCGCGGCAGCGGCAGCTTTGGCGGTGTACGTTGCATCCAGCGCAACGCCCTTCTTTGCCATTGCTGCCATCGCTTGATCACCGGCGTGGGATGCAACGCCGTAGCCATCGCCAAAAAACGCGCTACTCAAATTGACCGGCAGGTTCTGCAGATCTGTAGAACCCGCTAGATCGGGAACGTATTGCTGCAGCAACTTTACGGTGCGCGACATCAGCGCTGTCACACTGCCTGTTGTACAAATGGGCACTGGCCCTAAATGCGAAGGCGCCACGCGAATGCCTTTTACCTGTGTCTCCAAACCGGCCAGCGCGCAACCCAGCGTCAAGCCAGCCAGCATGCCGCTGGAACCTACCGCACACACGATGTAATCAGGCTTTGGTAATAACCCTGACTCGATCTGTTGCTTTAGCTCAAACGCCGCATTCACAAAGCCAACGCAGCCCAGCGGGCTTGAGCCGCCCGCTGGCAAAAAGCAATCGCGGAGGTTCAATGCTTGCGCGCCGTAAAAACGCAAAACCGTATTCGCGAGACTACCTGTGTGAATGAGCTGCGCACCGTTGGCAACCATGTGCTTGAGATTGGTCTTCACCGTCGGCGTCACGGGCTGATCAAAAAGGTATATCTGACAATCGATGCCCAGTTGATTACAAAACGTGGCGGTCGCCACGCCGTGGTTGGTACCTAAAGCGCCGAAGGTCACCACTTTGCGTTTACCGTTTGCCTTTGCGGCTGCCAGTACGAACTCTAGCTTGCGGACTTTGTTGCCGCCGTAGACTTTGCTGGTTTGGTCGTCGTGCTTTATCCATAGGTTGTCGGAAAATTGTGAGACCGGTGTTGGGGCCTCTAACAGTGCCTCGGTCGGGATGGCATTGCTCAGCTGCGGGTATTGATCGAACAGCGGATGGGTCATTTCTGGCGCCTAGTTGTTAACTGTCTAACGCGGCATCGTTGAAAGCGAAAACGCGCTTCGATCCGGCCCAGAGCGGACACGCTCTCGCTGCTCGGAAGGCTGAGATACTCGCCTCGAGAGCGTATCCGCTCTGGGCCTGATTGCATCCTTTGACGATTCAATCCGTCGCTGTTGGACTTACTCCGCCTCAAGCCTCGATATCGACCGGCGGTGTGCAGGTAGGCGGAAGTGACCGAGAATAGCTTTGTGGCGAGTATCTCAGCCTTCCGAGCAAGCAAAGTTATTCTCGGTCGCTTCCGCCGGCACACTACACAGCAATAGTAGATCATCAAATGTTATTGCTCAGCTGCGGGTATTGATCGAACAGCAGATGGGTCATTTCTAGCGCCTGGTTGTTAACTGTCTAACGCGGCATGGTTGCAAGCGAAAACGCGCTTCGATCCGGCCCAGAGCGGATACGCTCTCGCGGCTCGGAAGGCTGAGATACTCGCCTCGAGAGCGTATCCGCTCTGGGCCTGATTGCAGCCTGTGACGATTAAATCCACCGCTGTTTACATTACGCTGCCCCAAGCTTCGATATCGATCAGCGGTTTGCAGGTAGGCGGAAGCGGCCGAGAATAGCTTTGTGGCGAGTATCTCAGCCTTCCGAGCAAGCAAAGTTATTCTCGGTCGCTTCCGCCGGAATAGTAAAAAAGACAGCCGTACATCGCGGCAGCGCAATTCCGCTAAAACACTCCAAGCCACATCTAACTAACGTCGCGGACCTGCACAACCACTTTGCCCTCAACCTTCCCCGCCGCAATATGCGCAATAGCATCCCGCGCATTATCAAAATCAAACACCTGCGCCCCAGCGACTTTTAGCGCCCCGTCACGCCAATGCCCCATCAAATCATCATGCGCCTCGCGCACCTGCTCAGGCGTATAGCCCACCGGCATGGCCCCAACCAAAGAAATGTTTTTCATTAGAGTTTCGACCAACTGAATGTGCGCCCACTCACCGCTAGCATAACCAATAATCACAAACCGCCCTTCAAAGCTAAGCGCCTTAAAAGCAGCGCGGCCAGCCTTGCCACCGACTGGGTCATACACCACCGTGACGCCTTGGCCGTCGGTGTGCTTCATGGCGGCTTCGGTCACGTCTTCTTGCTTGCGATCAATCACTACGTCGGAACCAATACTGGCACAGTAGGCAGCCTTCTCGGGACCACCGGCCACGGCGATTACGCGAGCACCTTTGGCCTTGGCCAACTGCACCGCTGCCGCGCCAGAGCTGCCTGAGGCGCCCAGCACCAACACGGTATCGTCGGCGGTTATCTGAGCTCGACGCACCAGGCCAACCCATGCTGTCAGGTACGGAATACAAAACCCGGCGGCTTCAACGCCTGTCAT
>JBGCFE010000033.1:0-24171 GCA_045106775.1 Halioglobus sp. | reverse complement strand
GAGTTACACTGGGCGGCCTATCGGGGCCATACAGATTTTGTAGAGCGCTTGCTGCGCAGCGGGGCTGCGGTGAACAAGCGCGTGGAGAAAGGCAGCACGCCGTTGCATTTGGCGGCCTACAAAGGACATGCTCAAGTTGTGTCTCTATTGATTCAGTACGGCGCTGCTGTGAATGCTACCAACGAAGAGGGCATTACGCCTTTGGATTGGGCCAGAAGCAATAGCCATAACGAGACAGAAGCCGTCTTGCTTGCCAATGGTGCTGTGGTAGGTAAGCCGCTGCCAGTCAAATCGCTCTCCAGGCGCAATGGTTCTTCTATCCCTAGCCCAGGGCAGTATTTGCTCTCTCAAAGCGGCCAGTTTCGCGCGCAGCCGCTGCGGAAACTCCCCGCCAAGCCTCTGGTTGAAGACGATGTTATAGAGCGGCCAATTCGCCAAGAGGAGCTGGATAGGCTGGAGTCTGTTACGCAAATCAACGAGATAATGGTGAAGCACCGAGACAAGAATTTGGGTGACCCTCTACCGGCTAACAAGGTTGCCTCAAGTGACGACCCGAAAAAAGAAGTGGTGTTAGCGACGCCTGAGGTTATGCCTGAAAAGGAACAACCAGAAAGTAAGGTTGCTGAAGTAGAGTCAACGCAAAGTGTCGGTCTCGCAGCCCCTGTGTTACCCGCTGCAGGTTTTAGAATACAACTCGCTGCTGTGGGTGAAGCTAGCCGTGCCAGTGTTTTGAAGGTTGAGTATGCGAAGCGGTACAGTGATGTTTTGGGTGATGATACTCTGGTGATAGAGCCAGTAAAGACAGCGGAACGTGAGCTATACCGGCTACGCTCTCGCGTGTTGTCACAGGGCAGGGCGGGCTCTATTTGTGAACAGCTCAAGCGACGCAATCAAGACTGTATTGTTGTAGCGCCATAGTTTTTTTGGAGCAGGGAGGTTCCATATGGTTTAGACGTTCTGTTAAGCGCTGCCACAATTGATCACAATGACAGCCTAGGTTTGCCACATTCATTGCGTAGGCTCCGAGCCTTCTAACCTTCGGAGCCCACTGTGAATAAACTACTCTCAATCAAAATTGCGAGCATCTTGCTTCTCGCACTCTTAATCCTTTTACCATTACAGCTCATTCAGGCCAAAATTAGCGAGCGCGCGGTGTTGCGCGATAGCGCGGCTGAATCGGTTGCCGCCAGTTGGACGGGCAGCCAAAGCGTGAACGGCCCTGTTATAGCGCTCGTTTATCAGGAACGTGTTGTCACTAAAATTCCAGACAGTGAGGGCTTTCGTTTTAGCTCCGTGGAGGAGTTGGCCACCAAGCGGCGATACTTTGCGCCTGAAACGCTTGCGGTAAATGCTGCGATGCAAACCGAGGTGTTGAAGAAGGGCATTTATGCAATCCCTGTCTACACAACACAGCTGAAATTCGAAGGCCTGTTTGATTTTAGCCGTGTCGAGCAAGCGGTTGCCGAGCTCCAACAATCCGACTCTGTAACAAACATTGAGGCAATTAAGGTGCTGTGGCGAATCAGCGATCCTCGTGGCCTCAATGCGGTGTCTACGCTCACCCTAAACGAAACCGCCTACGCGATGACACCCGGAATGCCCTCAGGCTTAAACGGCAGTGGCATGCATCTGGAGCTTCCTCTAGGTGCCACCGAGGGCAAGGCCGTGCCGTATACATTCAGCTTAGAACTGCGAGGTATGCGCGATCTCAGTTTTTTACCCGTAGCAAAACAAACAGACATACACATGGAATCAGATTGGCCACACCCCTCTTTTCAAGGTTCGTTTCTGCCCGCCCAAAGAGCAATTACGGATGATGGCTTCACCGCGTCTTGGCATGTTAATGAATTTGCCAGCAATGCCAGTGCGCAAATGCAGCAGTGTTTTAGGCCTGATTGCGGTCATTTTCAGGTGCCCTCGCTGGGTGTTCAGTTGGTGGACCCAATTGATATCTATCTACAGTCTGAGCGGGCCGTGAAATATGGCTTTTTGTTTGTAGCACTTATTTTCACTGCGTTCTTCACCTTTGAGTTACTTGCTAAGCTGCGCATACACCCTGTGCAATACACGCTGGTTGGTGTCTCCATAGCAGCCTTTTTCTTGCTCCTTATCTCACTTGCTGAGCATCTGGGTTTCAAAGTGGCCTATGCGCTTTCTGCGTTTGCGAGTTTGGGTGTGATTGCCTTTTACCTTCAGTCGATATTGCAGTCGGTTGGCATTGCAGCTAAGTTTTCGGCCGGTTTGGGCGCATTGTATTGGTTGCTGTATATGATTCTGAAGTCGGAGGATTATGCGCTGCTGATGGGCGCTATGCTGTGCTTTATGGTTCTAGCGGCGGTGATGGTGTTAACGCGGAACATTGACTGGTATGGTTTGGGTGATCGCGTAAGCCAAAACAGTTAGGTGCGTTCGATGTTTCTCTTAAGAGTTTTTCTATGATGTGGCTGCAACGGTTTTTGTGGGTGTTTTGCTTTCTGGCAGCGCCCTGTGTGGCTTCCGGCAGCCTGCCGCATATTGTTATCGTCGCTGGCACGCAAAGCCATGGCTACGGTGAGCATGAATTCAATGCAGGCGGTGAGATACTGGCGCGTGATCTCAACGCGTCGGGGTTGGTACGCGCCACCCTGTATCGCGACGGCTGGCCTAACACTGGTATTGATAAAGATGCCGATGCCATCGTGTTATACATGGATGGAGATGGCGGCCACGCGGTGAATGATCACCTAGCCGAAGTGGATGAGCTGGTGAGTCAGGGCGTTGGTTTTGTTGCTTTGCACTATGCAGTGCATGCAACAGAACCGATTGGCGAGGCCTATTTCAAACGCTGGTTAGGGGGTTACTACCATTCGCAGATCTCAACTAATCCGCACTGGCGTGCTGAGTATGGCGGCCAGAGTAATCACCCGATATTCAATGGGGTTGAGAAATTCTCTGCTCATGACGAATTTTACTTCAACCTTCTTTTTACGCCGCAAGCTGTGCCAATCTTTACAGCAACACCGCCTGATTTGGCGCGCGAACATGTTCCTCACCCTCGTCGCACGTTTATGCTGTTTGGCGGCTCACCGCCAGACGAAGTGATTAACAACCGTGGCCGTGAAGAGACGATCGCCTGGGGAGTGGAGCGCCCAGACGGTGGGCGTGGCTTCGGCTTTACCGGCGGACACTTTCATTGGAACTGGGGCAATGTAAATTACCGCCGATTCGTTTTGAATGCATTGCTATGGTCTGCGCGAGTAGAGGTTCCTGAGGGCGGTATTGCGGTAGCGCCTATAAGTTTGGATAACTTGATGGTTGGGCAAGACGGGGAGCCCGGCCGGAAATTTAACAAAGCTGACATAGCACGAGAGTTTGGGTTCGCTGATGTTTCAGTATTGCCTCCGGCAGCGTTTTCGCTGGCAAGCGATTTGCGGGTTGAACTTTGGGCTGCCAGCCCGCTGCTTTTTAATCCCACCAATATTGATTTAGATGCACAGGGGCGAGTGTGGGCCACTGAGGGTTGGAACTATCGCGAAATGGCTGGGCATCGCGATGAAGGCGATCGCGTAGTGGTGGTCTACGACACCGATAACGATGGGCGAGCGGATAAGAGTCATACCTTTGTGCAAGACCCTCAGCTGAAAGCGCCGCTGGGCATCGCCGTGGTGGGCAACAAGGTGTATGTATCGCAGCCGCCCCATTTAATCGAGTACACCGATGTTGATAGTGATTTGCGCTACGACCCTGGCGTTGATAAGAAGCGCAATTTGCTGAGTGGATTTAAAGGCTTCGACCACGATCACAGTTTGCACTCGGTAACGGTAGGCCCAGATGGTTGGATGTACGCCAACACAGGGAATACCGGCGCCGAGCTGACTACGCAGGATCAAGAGACGTTTTATTTTGGCAGCCGCTATCGCAACCCTGAGTTTCAGCCACGCACCAGCGCTGACGGGCGTGTCTATGTGTCTGGCGGAGCCTTTCGCTTTCGCCCAGATGGCACCGACCTGCAAGTCATCGGCCACAATTTTAGAAATAGTTATGAGCAAGTGGTGAGCAGCTTTGGCGATGTGTACAACAACGACAATGACGATAGAACCGGTTCACGCACTACGCGGATTTTAGAGGGCGGCAATTTAGGGTATACCGCCGATGACGGCCTTGATACCTGGGCTACGTTGCTCAGGCCCGGGCATGAGCAGCCCAAAGCGCATTGGCGCCAATATGATCCAGACGTTCAGCCTGCCGGCGACATTTATGGTGATGGCGCCCCCACGGGTATCGTGATGATAGAGGGTGATGAGCTGGGTCACCACTACCGTGGCACATTGCTCAGCGCAGAGGCGGCGCTTAACAAAATCATGGCTTACCGTTTGGGAGATCGGTTACCCAGTGGTGAGCTACCACCGTCAGAAACGTGGCTCAGCAGTAACCCGCTGGCCCAGTATTCGGGCATAGATTTACGCTACGAGATCGGTCAGCTCGAGGGCCTTGGGAACGCACTGGCTGCAATGCTACGCGATGCCATTGCTGCCGCCGGTTTAACTCACTGGTTTGGTTGGCTGTATGACGATGTTGCTGATGAAACGCTCTTTCGGCCATCGGATATTGCGATAGGGCCAGATGGCGCGGTGTATATCAGCGACTGGTTTGATCCGCGAGTAGGTGGCCATACAGCGTATGACGACGCCAGACAGGGTGCCATTTATCGTGTGTCTAAAGCCGGTAGTGCTGAGGCTGGTGCAAGCGCCGCGTTGGATTTCGGTAGCACAGAAGGGCTAGTACAGGCGCTTACAAATCCAGCCGTTAACGTGCGCGGCCATGCGTTCATGCTGCTGGCAGAGCGTGGCGAGACGGCATTACCCGCGCTGAAGCCGTTACTGGATCACGGCAACCCTTTTTATCGCGCTCGCGCAGTGTGGTTATTACCGCACATGGGGGAAGAGGGCATTGCTCTGTTGCAAGCCGGCCTGCTCTCAGATGATGCGCAATCGCGCTTGCTCACGTTGCGTGTATTGCATCGGCATGCACTTTTGACGCCTAAACAATCCATCGCATTGTCTAGCGACAGTGCTGCGGCCGTGCGACAGGAGCTGGCCTTAATTCTGCGTGATGCAAGCTGGGCCGACAGTGCCGCTCAGCTTATTAACATTGCTATGCGCTACCCTGTGGGAGACAGGCATTACTTGTACGCACTCGGCGTTGGCGCCAGTGATAAAGCGCAGACGCTCTATTTGTCGTTGAGAAAAGACTGGCCCGCGCCTCACCAATGGTCGCAAGCGCAGAAGGATATTGCGTGGCGATTGCATGTGCCAGCAGTGGCCAATGACGCAGTGGCTTTGGCGAAGAATGCGAGTGGTGAAGCTTGGCGGCGGGCTGTGGACACCATCGCTTTTAGTGGACACGAAGAATCCGCCAAGCTGCTTGCAGGTATTAGCAGTTCACGTTTATCAGTTGAGCAAAGCGAGTATCTGGGTTGGTGGCTAGATCGCCTGCGCTTAGAAGCTGAAGCTCCAAATGAAGATGAAACAGAGGCGAGGTCCTATCCCGTTCTTGATTCTGTCAACGTTTTAGCGCTGCAGAGTGATGCTGAGAGTGGTGAGTTACTCTATGGTGGCCTACCCTGTGCCAATTGCCACTCACTGGGCGGGCAGGGTGGTTCCATCGGGCCAGCAATGGAAGCGATTGTGGGGAGCAACGATCGGGCTTCTTTGGTGAACAATATGGTGAACCCAATCTCTCCCTTGATGCCACCTGCGGCGCAGTTGGGTCTTAGTGAACAGCAGGTGGCAGATTTAGTCGCCTACCTACTCAGGTTGAAGTAGTTGGCGGCAGTATCAGAGTTGGCAGTTTAGGATATGGACGGCTTAGAAAAACCAAGGCGTTATAGCGCCATTTTTGCGATTTCCTGCGGTACCGCACTCATGGTAATGGATGGTGCGCTGCCCAATGTTGCGCTGCCAACGATCGCTCGCGAACTAGATATTGATTCATCGTCTGCAGTTCTCATCGTCAGTGTTTATCAGCTCGTACTTGTGATGACGTTGTTGCCACTTTCGGCACTGGGTAGCCGCATTGGTTTGCGCAAAATGTACCAGTTGGGTATGTGTGTGTTTATCGCCTCTGCCGTGTTGTGCTTTTTCGCCTCTAGCCTTCCTCTGCTACTCGCAGCGCGTGCATTGCAGGCGCTGGGTGCGGCGGCTGCGCTGAGCGTCGGCAGTGCCTTAGTGCGCTCTATCTATCCCGCTAATCAACTCGGGCGGGGCTTGGGTATCAACACTGTGATTGTGGCTAGTGCTGCAGCAGTGGCGCCTATACTGGGCGGGTTTATTGTCTCGGCGGTAGGCTGGCACTGGATTTTCGTTGCAACCGTGCCGTTAGGCGTTTTGTCACTCATTGTTGGCCAGCGAGCACTGCCGGATGTGGCAGGTCATGGGCAGTCGATTAGTTGGCTGGGTTCGTTGCTGTGTGCGTTAACGTTCGGCTTAACTATTTCGGGTTTGCTGGCGTTGGCCCGTGGTTACCAGCTACCTATTTCGCTGGTGACTATTTTGTCTGGTCTGTTTATTGGCTTCGTGTTTGTGCGGCGTGAGTTGAAACAGGCGCTGCCTATTTTACCCGTAGATTTGCTCGCCAATCGCGTAGTGGCATTGTCTATTGTGGCTGCGCAGTTTTCATTTATTGGATCAATGACATTTGTGTTGTCGCTGCCCTTCAGATTGCAAAAACAATTTGGCTTTTCGCCCAGCGATGTTGGTGCTGCTGTTGCGCCTTTCCCACTCGCGATGATGATCACAGCGCCGTTATCGGGCATGTTGTCGGATAAATATCATCCTGGCACGCTGGGTGGGATAGGTATGGCCATCGCCACAGTGGGGATGTTGTTGCTCGTTTGGTTACCAGTCGATGCCACGCAATTCGACATTGCATGGCGTATGGGCATTTGCGGTTTGGGCTATGGGCTATTTTTGTCGCCCAATGCAAAATTGGTGATTTCAGCGGCGCCCATTGCACGCGCCGCATCGGCAGGCGGTTTGATTTCTACTAATCGTTTGGGCGGCCAGGCGTTGGGCGCTGCATTAGTGGCCGCTTTACTTGCCGCGGGGCATGGGTATGACAGCACGCCCGCGATGGTGGGTGCCGTGCTGACTTTTTTTGCGGGGGTGTGCAGTGTTGCGCGGCTTGGCTACCGTCAGAACAGTTAAGTTAGCCGGCTAAAAATCTACGTACTTTTATGTAGTTTATATTTTTATGTTGGCAATTTTACAGAACAGGCTTTCCCGCAAATAAAACCGAGGGGATACTTCATAGTTAGTTTTTACTAAAACAAAAAAACGACGAAAGGATTGCTCTCCAATGAAGCTAAACAAACTACTCCTATCTTTGCTTGTGCTGCCCACCGTGGCTAGCGCAGCCATTCAAGTGAATGTTTCTCCTGTCACCTTGTTCACCACGGAAGACGGCACGACTGTTACTTATGAAATGGTGCTGGATGAAGCGCCCTCTGCCGGTGAAAACGTTACGGTAACTGCAGCGTCTGGCGATGTGACTGAAGGAACGGTGAGCGGCGCCCTCAACTTTACTGATGCTAACTGGGATATCCCGCAGGCGGTAACCGTCACACCGGGAGCCTCCGGCGACGGTAACGATGGTGACGTGATGTATACGATCACCAATACGACGAGCGCCGCAGGTGGCACAGCTAGCTTTGATGGTGCGCCCGCGGCTGGCGTGGATGTGACCAACCGCAATATCGATGGTGTTCAAACCATAGTGATGAACCCGGCTTCTGGCGCCGCCTTTTTCTTAGATGAAGGCTCTTCACAGACGGTAACTATCTCTGCTGTGGGCGTTCCTACTGACGATGTAGAGGTTGACCTTGTTCTTGCATCGGCGGAAGCGAGCATTTCTACCAGCACGGTTACGCTGAATGCAGGCAACGGTTTCTCAGCAACTTTCGATGTTACCGCTGATATCGATATGGTGGTGGATGCAGATCAGGCCTTCACTGTGGTGACCAATGCATCGGTGTCTATCGATGGCAACTACAACGGCATCAATCTCAATGATATCGACGGCATTGCCGTGAACGTTGACGTGGCAGCACCTGCGCCAGCAACGCCGGTTCCAACACTGGGTGTTCTCTGGCAGATTGCGTTGGCAGGTATGCTGCTTATCATCGGTTTTGTAGGCATGCGCCGGTTCGCCTAATACCGCTTAATCGCTGCGCCGGTATTGCCGGCGCAGCAGCTCCTTCCTTCAGCATTTTCTCTTTGATTCTCAAATCTTCTACTTTGTGAGAGCATCCCTATTCTTACTGTAGAAGCTAGCGATGCTTGACCCTAGCTTCATTCGCCCTCACCGGGATAGGAGTCATCCATTGAACCTCGATTTTTCAGAAGACGATAAGCTCATTCAAAGCCAGGTCGACAAATATCTGGCCACTCATTGCAGCATCGCAGAAGTGCGCTCAGTTCTCGATGCCGGCCTGGAAGGCGACAAGCCTTACGCAAAAGACGTGTGGGCGGGTTTGGCGGACATGGGCCTTATGGGTATCAATGTGCCCGAAGCCTACGGCGGTGTGGATACAGGCTATAAGAGTCTTTGTCTGGTGGCGCAGAGCATTGGCAAATTTGCCGCGCCAATACCGTTTTCTTCTTCTGTTTATTTGGCGACCGAGGCGTTAGTGCAGTTTGGTAGCGAAGCGCAAAAATCGAGTTGGCTGCCAAAGCTCGCCAGTGGTGAATTGATCGGTGCATTGGCTGTGACAGAGAGTCTTGAGCAAGCCACACAGGCCACACTCGCCAGTGCTGTAAAAGACAGTGGTTTAACCGGCGTTAAACTGGCGGTAGCTGATGGTGGTATCGCCGACATCGCTGTGGTGATTGCCAGTGGTTCCAACGGGCCTTCTATGTACTTGGTCGATTTAAACAGCGAGGGGGTTTCTCGCACCAATGTTGCCACCGTGGACCCCACTAAAAATACTGCAACGGTGCACTTCACCCACGCAAGCGCAGAACTGCTTGGGGTAGATGGAGAGGGCTGGACGCAGCTTGAGCACGTGTACGATCGCGGAGCCGTGTTACTCGCCTTCGAACAAATTGGCGGTGCACAGGCTGGTTTGGATATGGCGGTGGCGTATGCCAAAGAACGCTATGCCTTTGGTCGGCCGATTGGCTCCTTTCAGTCGCTCAAACACATGATGGCGGATATGTACACGGCGCTGAGGCTCGCTGAGTCCAATTGCTATGAAGCGGCAGAGGTGCTGGCTACAGATGCAGATAATCTGCCTTTAGTGGCTGCCACTGCGCGCGTGTCATCCATTCAGGCAGTGCAGCTTTGCACAAAAGACAATATACAAGTGCACGGCGGTATGGGGTTTACCTGGGAGTTTGATTGCCATATTTACTACCGCCGCTCGAATTACCAAACGCTAGAACTGGGTGGTCTTAGCGTGTGGGAGGCTAAACTTGTTGACCGGTTAGCGACACAAGATGGCAGTGCTAGTAGTGCCGCCGAGCCTGTGGATGCTGACCCAAAGCACCAGGCCTTTCGACAAGAGGTGCGGCGGTGGCTTGCAGAGAAAGCGCCAAAGCATATGGAAGAGAGTCTGGCGCAGAGCCTGTTTGGCCTGCCGCCCAATACCGGCGGTGAAGACCCGATTGCCGCCTCCAAAGCCTGGCAGCGTAAAAAAGCGGAGGGCGGCTGGGCGGCGCTAATGTGGCCAAAGGAGTATGGCGGCCGCGGCGCAACCCCGATGGAGAGTATCATCTGGGCGCAGGAGGAGGGCGTGTACGGCGCGCTCTCGGGCATGTTCATTATCGGCCTTGGCATGTGTGGGCCTACGATGATTGCCTATGCCTCGGAAGAGCAGAAAAAGCGTTACCTGCCTAAGCTAGCGAGCGGTGAAGAGAGCTGGTGCCAGCTGTTTTCAGAACCCGGCAGTGGTTCTGATCTGGCGGGGCTGCGTACTAAGGCAGAAAAAGACGGCGATGACTGGGTCATCAACGGGCAAAAAATCTGGACGTCTGGTGCGCAAGTCTCCGACTACGGCATTTTGATTACACGTACAGACCCCACCGTTGCGAAACACAAAGGGCTGACCATGTTCTTTCTCGACATGCGCTCTGAGGGTGTCGACATTCGCCCGATCAAACAGATTAACGGTGGCAGCTCATTCAACGAAGTGTATTTCGACAATGTGCGCATTCCCGATGCTCAGCGTTTAGGTGGTGTGGGCGACGGCTGGAGTGTGTCGCTAACAACGCTAATGAATGAGCGTATGGCCATTGGCGGTTCGGTACTCACCGGTGTGCCTGATTTTGTTGAATTGGTGCAGCGTCTGGTGCTTGATAATGACAAAGCTATTGAGCGCGCAGACGTAAAAACACGGCTGGCCAATTTCTACAGTCAGGCGGCGGGTTTAAAGAACGCAAGTAACCGCGCGATTAACCTCGTGGCCAAAGGCGAAATTCCTGGCCCTGAAAATTCCATCGGCAAATTGGTGGCCGGTGAACTGATGCAGGAGGTAACGAAATACGCGATGGACTTGCAGGGCTTTGGCGCGGTGATCAATGACCCGGCTATTGCAGAGGGCAGTTCGCGCTTTCAGGCGATGTTAATGCGCTCGCCCGCCGTTCGCATCGAAGGGGGCACAGATCAAATACTGCGTAATATTATTTCCGAGCGGGTGCTTGGTTTGCCTGCCGATATGCGTGCCGACAAAGGGTTGGCATTCAATGAAATTCCAACGGGCTAAAGTAACAATTCAACACTGGGAAGTACGCGATGGCATTTGAACCTTTCAACCTCACGGGCAAAGTAGCTCTGGTGACCGGTGGCAATGGTGGCATTGGTCTGGGTATGGCTGAGGGGCTGGCCCAAGCTGGAGCCGATGTTGTTGTGTGGGGAACCAACCTGAGTAAAAACGACGCAGCCGCAGCAAAGTTGGCGCAGGCGGGCACTCGAGTGAGTGCGCATGTGGTTGATGTGCGAGACGAAGACGCTGTGGATACCGCGATGGCCGAGCTCATCGAAACCTATGGTCGGCTGGATACCTGTATCGCTAATGCTGGTATCAACGCAGAGGTGGCGCCGTTCCACGAAATTTCTGCAGAGGCTTGGCGCAAGGTAATGGCGGTGAATTTGGAAGGTAAATTCTTTACCTTAAGAGCCGCAGCCAAGCACATGGTGGCCCGCGCAAAAGAGGGTGACTTGGGAGGCTCGCTGGTGGGCATCTCCTCTACCTCTGCGATGATGGGGGCCTCGCACAATGAACACTATGGTGCGGCCAATGGTGGCGTCATTCCGATGATGAAGGGTTTAGCGGTGGAGTATGGCCGCTACAATATTCGCGCCAACACTGTCGTGCCAGGTTGGACGATGACAGAGTTGGCCAGGCCGGCGCTTGAGAGTGAGCCGTTTCAGAATCGAGTGCTGCCACGGCAACCCGGCCGCCGTTGGGGAGCGCCTGAGGACTTTGCGGGAATCGCAGTTTACCTAGCCAGTGACGCCTCTAGCTTCCATACAGGGCAAGAGATTACTATCTGTGGTGGTTATACCGTTTTCTGATTTTCAGCAACCCAGATCAGATAAGCTCGGGTAATCGACGGGGCGTTTCTCCTCGCTCCATGTGAAGAGGCGATCTTTCTCTTCAATTGCGAGATCGTTGATACTCGCGTATCGCATGCTCATCAAACCGGCTTCGTCGAACTCCCAGTTTTCATTGCCATAGGAGCGGAACCAGGCTTGATTGTCGTCGTGCCATTCATAGGCAAAACGTACAGCTATGCGATTATCGCCGAACGTCCATAGCTCCTTTATCAGCCTATACTCTTGCTCCTTCTGCCATTTTTGAAACAGGAACTCGATAATCTCCTCTCGCCCGGTAAGAAAAACGTCTCGATTTCGCCACGCAGAATCACGCGTGTAAGCCAGTGCGACAGCTTCTGGGTCTTTGCCATTCCAGGCATCCTCTGCTCGCCTGACTTTAGTGATTGCGTCCTCTAGCGAGAAGGGCGGCAGAGGTGGGCGTGGGCTGTCTTGCATGGTGTTCCTCTTCGAAAGGCGTCAAGGTTAAAGCGATAGCGTGTGTGGCTACCAGCTTTTGTAGGGAAGAAACTTGCCGTTGAGTGTTAGCAACACGCGGTCGCCTTTCGGGTCTTCAATTTTTTCGACTTCCATAGAGAAATCGATTGCGCTCATGATGCCGTCACCGAATTTTTCCTGAATAACTTCTTTCAGCGTTGGGCCGTAAACGCCAACAACTTCGTACAGGCGATAGATCAACGGATCTGTGGGCACTGCCTGGTCCCAAATTTTGGTTGGAAATGCCTCCAACGCCTCGGCTACATCGTCGCCAAGGTCAAGGTACTGCGCTATAGCCGACGCCTTCTCTGGCGGAGCGCTATTCATACCCAGACAGGCGGAGGTTACCCATACCGGCGACATGCCTAGGTCATTGCCGATGGTTTCCCAGCTCAGCCCCTTCTCCAGTTTTTTGCCGATGATCATTTCGGTCATCTCTACTTTGTTCATGGTGCGTCCTCGCGTTAGTGGTTTACAGCCTTGAGTTCTGCTGTGTCAGTGTTGTGTGGTGGTTTAGCTTGGTCTAGCGAACTTGGGTCTACGCTCTTGGGTTCCAATGCGTTTTCTCGATCACCAGAACGATTGACCAGGAAGTTCACTAGATAGTTACGGATTTTGTAGTAGGCAGGGTCTTCCACGATGGTGTCGCGCTGCCGCGGTCTATCGATGTTGATATGTACCGATTCGGCCACCTGCGCTTTTGGGCCATTGCTCATCAGCAAGATACGATCCGCGAGAAGAATGGCTTCATCGACATCGTGGGTGATCATGAAGACGGTTTGTTGTGTTTCGCTCCAAATTTTGATGAGTTCGTCTTGAATTACGCCGCGTGTTAGCGCGTCCAGGGCGCCAAACGGCTCATCCAGTAGTAACAGCTTGGGGCTGGTTGCGAAGGCACGAGCGATACTCACTCTCTGCCGCATCCCGCCTGATAACTCTGAAGGCTTTTTGCTTAGCGATTCACCAAGGCCCACCATCTCCAGATAGCGCGTGCTGTGTTCAAGCGTTTTCGCTTTGGTCCACTCTGGCCATCGTGCCTTTACCCCAAAGCTGACGTTTTGAAGTGTAGAAAGCCATGGCAGCAGGCTGTAGTTTTGAAACACCACACCGCGGTCCAAGCTAGGGCCAATGATCTCTTGGCCGTCCATTATTACGCAGCCATCCGAAGGCGTATCCAAACCTGCCAGTACATTGAGAATGGTAGATTTTCCGCACCCGGAGTGACCGATGATGCAAACAAACTCACCCTTGTCGATGCCGCAGTTAACATTCTCGAAAACGACGGTTTCATCCGTGGGTGATGAATAGATTTTGCTTAGCTGCTCGATGCTCACAAACTGCTTGCTCATTGGTTACTCCTTGTACTGCACGAGTTTTTCTACACCACCCAGTGCAGCGTCTAAGAGCATTCCAACGACGCCAATCATGATGATCGAGAAGATGACACTGTTAAGGTCAAGATTGTTCCATTCGTTCCAAACGTAGTAGCCGATACCTGTTCCACCCACGAGCATTTCTGCTGCAACAATGACTAGCCAGGCGATGCCAATAGAAATCCGCATGCCCGTCAGTATCGTTGGGGCAGCTGCGGGGAGTATTACCAGAAAGGCCGTCTTTATTTGGCTCAGCTCATGCGTCCTGGCAACGGATATCCAGTCGGTTCGCACATTGGCAACGCCAAACGCAGTGTTGATGAGCATTGGCCAGATAGAGCAGATGAAGATAACGAAAATCGCCGATTGCTCAGAGTCCTTAATGATGAACAGCGCAAGCGGCATCCACGCCAGTGGCGAGATGGGCCGCAAAATTTGCACAAACGGGTTTAGCGCTTTGTGCATTAATGGCGACATACCGATGACGAAACCCAACGGAATCGCAATGAGCGCGGCAGCAAAGTAACCGGTTAGTACTCTGAAGAGTGAGTAGGCTAACTGAATGCCAATGCCTTTATCGTTAGGGCCAACGTCGTAGAATGGATCACTGAGCTCTTTCCAGGCGTGCGCCGCCACCTGCGACGGCGGCGGAACTCTAGCCTCCTGATCCACGCCGCCCATTAATAGCTCGAACTCGGTGAGTGCTTCTGTGGCTTTAGGGGGCTGGTTCAGTATCTCCCATAGCCCCAGAAGAACAGCCAGCAGCGCGAAGGAGACCAGCGCTGCGCGAACATTCAGGCTCGCCATGTTATGCCCTCTTGATAGCGAAGCTGTTGATGTATTCTTCTGGCTTGTTGTAATCGAACTCCTTACCCATGATGGTGTGTTTCTTGTACGTTTCTGACGGGGGCGTGTACCCGAGGTCGCGCATGACATCCCCGGTTTCAGCCGCCACGTAGACTCTCTCAGCGATGCCTTTGTAGTCGATGTTGCCCTCAACGTATCCCCACCGTTTCATTTGCGTGAGAATCCACACCGCCATCGAGTGCCAGGGGAAGGGGTCGAAATCGATACGGTCTGGTACTTCGTGTACTTTCTGCTCCAGTCCGTCTACGTAGCGCCCCGTGAGCACCTGCTTCACTACTACCTCTGGTTGGTTGAGATAATTCTTGGGCGATATCGCTTTTGCAATATCTGCACGGTTCTCGGCTTTCTGTGAGAAGTGTGTGGCATCAACAATAGCTTTGAAGAGAGCTGCATAGGTGTTGGGCATTTCCGATGCAAATTTTTCGCTGCAGGCAAATGCGCAGCAGGGGTGACCTTCCCAGATGTCTTTTGTCAGTATGTGCAAGAAGCCAATTTTTTCGAACACAGCGCGCTGGTTGAACGGATCAGGAGAGAGATAGCCATCGAGGTTGCCAGCGCGCAGGTTGGCGACCATTTCGGGTGGCGGTACTACCCTAATCTGAATGTCCCTGTCTGGATCAATACCGTGTTCCGCAACGTAGTAGCGAAGCAAGAAGTTGTGCATTGAATAGTCAAAGGGCACGCCAAACTTGAAGCCCTTCCAATCTTTGGGGTCACGCTTGTCCTTGTGCTTGTTGTGTAAGACGATTGCCTGGCCGTTGATGTTCTCTACCGCTGGCATGATGTAGGGCGTTGCAGTCGAGCCCGCGCCCATACTCATTGCCAAAGGCATCGGGGTCAGCATGTGTGACGCGTCATACTCGCCGTTCAGTGACTTATCGCGTGCCACCGCCCAGCCTGCGGTTTTGATGACGTCTACATCCAATCCGTACTTGGCATAGAAGCCCATTGGCTGCGCCATAATAATAGGCGTTGCGCAGGTAATAGGCACAAAGCCAACCTTGAGCTTAGATTTTTCCAGTGGGCCGATCGAATCCTTAACGGCAGCTTTGACTTTGTCTAATGGGATCATGGTGCCTAACACGGCCGCCAGCGTTCCGCCTCCCACCATGCGAATGAAGTCGCGTCGGTTGGCGTCATTGTGTCCAAAAACGCCGCGTACGATGGCGTTTTCTACCACGCGATCCATCATGTCGTCTGTGGTATCAAATGTTTCCTGGTGATCGTGATCTGAATGCTGTTTGTTGTTAAGCCGTGCCTCGGCCTGTTCCTCAAATAACATTTGCCTATCGCGATCACTGGTCGCGCTGCTTGCTTGGATTTCGCTTTTGCACGTGTCGCAGGCGCACCCTGCGATGTGTATCAAGCGACTGTCAGCGTCGAATGGGTTGCCTAGCGTGTCGTTGCTCATGTGTAGTGCTCCTGCGCCATAAACCGGCTTTTAGTGGTCTAACATGGTGCGCTTGAAGCTAACCTGCGGTGAATGTCGCTAAAACGCTGGTGCTTCTGACGCTGCTCACGTAGGTAAAAGCAAAGTGCGTGCCAGCGGTGTAACTATTTTTATTGCGCTGTTTTTAAAGGATTTTTTGCCTCAATTGCGTATTGAGCGCAAAGCATGAGATTTCGTAGTTTGCATTTATTCGTAGCGCTCACTCGGTAATTTCGTAGTTTGGCCCAGAATGTGCTTGTGCCTTTGGGTGTGTATTCCCTAACCAGTGGCATTTAAGAACATGGATCGCTTCTACAATTACTCTGCAGTTCCTCAGCTTGTTTTAGATCCCTACAGCGATAGTCTCGTTGAAGTGAACCAAGAGGCTTGCCGACTGCTAAAACGAGATCGGCAGACGCTTCAGGCGATGCACGCAAGTAATCTGTTTGGTCCTGCCTTGCCTAAGCTATTGGTTTTCACCGAAGAGGTTTTAGAAAATAGTCGAGCGTTCAGTGATGAGCTTTCCGTTGATGTCGAAGGTGAGGCGTTAGGCGTTGAAGTAATGGGTCGCGCGGGTACTGCCGGCGAAGAACGTTTTCTTCACGTGGGGTTGCAGTTGATTCGTGATATCAACGCGCGACGCGAACGGTCAGACGCGCTGGCGCACTACCATTCGGGGCTGACTCATTGGAACAGAGTGGCGAGTGTGTTTCGCGAATTCGAACACGAAAACCATTTACTCCTGGAGGCCGCGGGGGAAGGGATATATGGCGTTGATCGAAGAGGCTGTACGACGTTTGTTAATCCGGCAGCACGCAGAATACTCGGCTATTCCCCCGAAGAGCTCCTGGGCCGGAATATGCACCACACGGTTCATCATAGCCATGGCGATGGGTCGGATTTTGAGTTGAGTGAATGTCCGATATTCGAGTCGCTGATAGATGGCAAAGTGCACACGGTTGACGATGATGTTTTTTGGTCGCGTCAAGGCCGTGCTATCGATGTTGAATACACCAGTACACCTATTTTGGAAGACGGCGCTATTGTAGGTGTCGTGGTTATCTTTCGCGATGTTTCAGAGAAAAAGGCTGACCGGAAACGGTTGATGGAGGCACTTGAAGAGGTCGAACGTCTGAAGGACCGGCTCGAGCAGGAGAATGCCTACTTACAGGAAGAGATCAGTATCGAGTACAACCACCATCGCATTATTGGCCGTAGCGCAGGCGTGCAAAACACGCTGCGGCAGATCAGCATGGTAGCGCCCACAGACGCAACGGCATTGATAGTAGGCGAGTCGGGTACCGGCAAAGAACTAATAGCACGCTCCATTCACGAACAAAGTGATCGTTCTGAGCGGCCCCTTATACGGGTTAATTGTGCCGCGGTGCCTCAAGACCTGTTTGAAAGCGAATTCTTTGGCCACGTTAAAGGCGCTTTTACCGGGGCTACAAGCGGTCGCATTGGTCGCTTCGAATTGGCTGACGGTGGAACGTTGTTTCTTGACGAGGTTGCAGAAATTCCAATGCATCTACAGGGTAAGTTATTGCGAGTGTTGCAAGAGCAACAGTTTGAGCGGGTGGGCGACTCCGCCACGCGCAATGTTGATGTTCGGATTGTTGCTGCGACTAATAAGGATCTTCGAAAGCGGGTAGAAGCAGGGGAGTTCCGCGAGGATTTGTACTTTAGGCTAAATGTTTTCCCAATTACCTCAGTCCCCTTGCGGGAGCGCAAAGAGGATGTCTCCTTGTTGGCAAACTTGTTTCTACAAAAATCCGCGACGCGGGCTAACAAGCCCAATCTTAAAATCCCGCTGAGCGTTATGGAGAAGCTGGAAGCGTATCACTGGCCTGGTAATATCCGCGAGTTGGAGAATGTCATCGAACGGCAGGTGATTCTTTCGCAGGGTGATACGCTGAGGGTTGATGAAACGCTTAGTCCGGCGAATGACAGTAGCAAGCGAGCGCCTGTTCTGCCTGACAATGAGGTTGAAGATGAGTTGCAGCACAGGCAGCGTCATCAACGCAATATCATGCTCGCGCTAGAAAAGTCTGGCGGCAAAGTGTTTGGTGAAAACGGCGCGGCCGCGCTACTGGGTTTGAAGCCAACAACGCTGGCATCTCGTATCAAGAAGTTGGGCATTGATACACGTCGTTTCAAAGGCGCTTAGCCTGTCAAAAAATCGCTCTTTGCAGTTGTGCTAGCAGTGCATGACTACGAAATCCCATAATTACGTTGACGAAAAATTGTAAATTACGAAAAGGCGTAGCCGCAGTATTGGCTTCGCACAAAGAATATTTGGCTTCAAAAACAGTGGTTTGCGTAGCACGCGTCAGTTTGGCACACCGATTGCTTTAGCTCTTGCATGATTGTCTTTCACAGGTGATCGGCAAGATGGAACGTGTCACTCACCACTCCACCTTGTTTCCAGACTAACGTGAGACGAGAAGTGTTGGAGCAACGCAATGAGCTTTCGCCCTGTATCGCGAGTATTTCAATTTGGTGTAGTACCTTTCCTGGTTTCATCTGCAATTGCCGCTAGCGCGCAGGCCCAAGACAGCGGGTTTGCTGCTTTAGCCCAAGCAGTTAAGGACGGAACGGCGAAAGTGGATTTCCGCTATCGATTCGAAGGGGTTGATCAAGATGGTTTTAGTGATGAAGCGGAGGCATCCACTTTGCGATCAAGGTTGACACTGACGACCGCCTCCCTGGATGGATTTTCGGCCCAGATTGAGTTCGACGATATCACCAGCGTAGGACCTAATGATTACAATTCCACCGAAAACGGAAAGGGCGAATTTCCTATCGTTGCAGACCCAGAGGGTTCAGATCTTAATCAGGCCTGGCTGGCGTATTCAGGCAGTGGATGGAGTTCAAAATTAGGGCGGCAGCGAATTGTGCATGGGTCTCAGCGCTTTATCGGTGGCGTTGCATGGCGGCAAAACGAGCAGACGTATGATGGCGTACGCTTTGAAGTGAAGCCAAACGAATCACTCTCTCTTGATATTGCCTATGTGTACAACATTAACCGTATATTTGGCCCAGAGGATGGCGTGCAGCCTGCGGACTGGGAGGGCGATAACGTCTTTTTACAGGCAAAATATTCGCCTTCCAAGGGCCACACCCTTGGCGCTTTTGGTTACTTGATTGATGTTGAATCGCAGGGCGCCTACAGCGCCGGACGAACTGTTAACAATTCTACCAGCACGTTTGGATTAGATTACGCCGGTAAGTTAACCAGTTGGTTAGGCGTTAACATCGCATGGGCCACCCAGTCAGATCATGGAGACAGCGAGCTAAACTACGAAGCAGACTATTATATGGCTGAGCTACGCGGGAGCTTTGAGGGTGTTACCGTGCGCGCGGGATATGAAGTACTCGAAGCCGGTGAAGATGAAAACACAGGCCTCAATGTCGGTTTTAAAACTCCGCTGGCCACGTTGCATAAATTTCAGGGCTGGGCAGATAAGTTTTTGGGTACACCAGCAGACGGTATAGAAGATGCGTACATCGGCATAAACACAAAGCTGGGGCCAGTAAAGCTGGGAGCGGTATATCACGACTTTCAAGCTGAGTCGTCCAGTATTGACTACGGCACAGAACTTGATTTGGTGGCGACATGGCCCGTGAATAAACAGCTGACCTTGCAGTTGAAGTATGCAGATTACAATGCGGATGATTTGCTAACCGATACCACCAAAATTTGGGTAACGGCGCAGCTTAAGCTTTAGAAAGCAAAGCTCAGTGTCAGTCCATATTGGCGACCCGGGTAGTATCTACCGCGGAGGGGTTCGGGAGAACCCGGATCGCCATTCGTAAGCAGGATAGGGTCGATGTTGAGCTCCTTGTTGAACACATTTTTGCCCCACACACGCACGTTCAAACCATTGCTAAACATCAGGCCGCCGCTTAGGCCAAAAACACTTTTTGCATCACGGAAATCATTTGTCTCGCCGGTGATGTTGGCAGGTGACTGCCATGTCCAGTTAAGTCGACCGTAGAGAGCGACGCTTTCTGAAAGTGGTCGCTGGTGACCCAGTTGAAAGTTGCCGTTCCATTTTGGTAGTGGGTTAAGGGCATCGCCATTACCGGTGGGGCAGAACAGTTGATCAGGTGTTTGTTCTTCGCCTGGCGGACAGAAGCGAAACGACCACTCCTCAATGTTCGCATCAAAATAGGCAAGGCGCGCACTCACATCCCAATGCTCACCCAGCAAATAGGTAACCTCACCCTCAATGCCTTTGGAAACGATTTCTTCTGCATTGGTCAGCTGGTTTGCAAATAGTGCGTTTAGGTCCCCTAGCGGGGTTACCAGTGCGCGTACTTCAGCAGGTTGGGAGATTTGATGGTCTTCGAATTCCTGATAAAACACTGCCAGGCTGTAGGTCATGCGCCCCTCAGCAGCAACGCCTTTAATGCCCAGCTCATAGGCTAGCGAGGTCTCCTCATCAAACAACAACATCTCTCTGGCTACTTCGCCCAGGGCGGGGAAGACGGGTTCCAATGCCAGTAAGCCCGGTACAAGGTTATTGAAACCGCCTTGTTTATACGCGCTATCGATGGCCAGATAGGCCGTGTGGTCTTTGGAGATAAAGTGGCGCAGTTTAAAGCTCCAGGATAGGTTGTCGAATTCCACATCGTCGTCTACGACAGAGTTAAAATTCAAAAAGCTGAAATTGCTCTCACTCCAAATTTCGTTTTTGTCATAGCGCGCGCCTGCTGTGACATCCCACTTGTCGTTGAGGTGATAGGTTAGGTTGGCGAAAACTGCGTTGATATCGCCAGCGCCAATTGCCGGACCCTCTAGATTGACGCCACTGAGGTCCACATTGAAAAAGCCATCAATCTCGCGTTTGGCGTAGTAGTAGCCGAAAATGTAATCCAGCGTGTCGCCTGAGTTGGAGAAGCGAAGCTCAGCGGTTTCTGTTTCCCAATCCAACTGAATGCCAAAACTATTGTCAAAACCCGGATAGGGCGTGCGGTTGTCTAGATTAAACGTATCAAAGTCTTGCCATGAGGCCAGTATGTCGATGTTGATAGCATCATGCGCCCAGCGGAAGTGCCCAGCGATATCTGTCTGCTCAGTGATAGCTTCAGAGTTAAAATCTCCGTAGTAATCATTATCCTTGAAGCGTTTCTGTACCGCAGGAAACGGATTGGCGCCGCCGGTTCCTGGCACGAGACCCTCAATATTAAAATCTACACCGTTGTCGGTGAGGTCTTTGTAGTTCGCCGTCAGGGTCAAATCCATGTCAGAGTTGATGTTCCAGAGCATTCTGGCTCTAAGCATCTCATGCTCTTTGCCGCCAGAACTACTCTCGGGGTTGGCAGGGTTCTTCACCTTTAGAAAACCATCTGAATCTGCAAAAACGCCAGCCAGCCGCACGGCGAGTACCTCGTCTATCAGCGGCAAGTTAATGGCACCGCGGACATCGATACTTTCCAGATCAGAAGAGCCTTGCTGGCCGTAGCTCGCCTCAACGTAGCCCTCCAGTTCCTGCGTGTTGGGCGCGCGGGTACTAATGTTGTACGCGCCGCCTGGGGCATTCTGGCCGTAGAGTGTTCCCTGTGGCCCGCGTAGCAATTCCACCCGCTCAATATCCACCAGAGTAGCGAAAGCGGCGCCCACAGAGCCCTGTGCTATTTCATCGATGAACACAGCAACGCTTTGTGGCGAGGTGAGTGCATAGGCGATGGGCCCAACACCACGCAGGCGAATCGCCGCCGATTGCACACCGGGAAACACATCAACGCCGGGCGTGAGCGCTGCGGTTTCGGCGAAATCAAAAATGCTTAGCGCTGAGATTTCCTCGCTGCCGACGACGCTAATGGAGATAGGGACATCTTGTAGGGATTCCTGCTTTTTCTGAGCTGTCACCATGACTTCTTCAATCTGCCGGCCCTGATTGGCCTGCGCGAAGGCGGGCGCGAGTGCCGCTGCGGTGATGATGCCTAGCAGGTGGTGCCATAGAAAGGCGTATTGGCGTTCTGGTTTTGTCTTACGGTTGCAATCTATAGCGGTCATTATCTAGCTAGCACCTTTCATAACTTTCTTGCTTATCATATTAGTTGGGGATCGCCCGTCTGTCAGGTTTCGTTCTGAGATCGCGCTTTCGTGCATAACGATGGCGCGGTTCACATGTCATTTTGATGGCGTTGCGTTTACTATTGATTCATCCACCCGCTTACAGAACCCTCATGTTGGGAGACAGCCTGTTGATGCCGCGATTGCTTCGATACAGCAGCTCAAGCTACCAGAGCCTGCGAGAGAATAAGCCGCATAGCTTCGCGCAACACCATGCGCTGAACATCTACGCCTCCGATGCTGTCTATAGTTTTATCCCCAAAAACGCCTGCTCAACCATGCGAACATCGCTTGCGATTGCCAATGGTGCGATTCGCGACAGTTCAGATTTCAACTGGATACATCAAAACAACCATACCTTCACCGCGAGCCTGTCAGAACTCGCCAAGGCAAAATACACGTTCACCCTATTGCGCTGCCCCTTTGCACGCCTCGTTAGCGTGTATTTTGATAAGTTTCTGGACCGTAACCCGGTAGCCTGGAAATACGTTGATCTGCATAACAGAACAATAGAATTAGAAGATATTACCTTTGAATTTTTCGTGAAGAGCCTGGCGAAAGAGCGTATACGCAACGGCGATATACACTGGATGCCGCAAACCAGCTTTCTGGTATACGAACACTACGACGATTATTTTGCGCTTGAAGAGTTTTCGACAGCCACTGATGTGTTACGCGAAAAAATTGGCCTTGAAGTTACCGATGCCAGGCCGTTGACCAGACACGGTAGAGACGGACACAAAAAATTGAACAAAAGAAAGCCCTACACGCTTTCGCCCTTTGAACTTCTGGTGGCCAAAAAGTCAGGGGCGATACCGACTCTGAAGGCAATGTATAGTGAAGAGTTGGTGAAAGTCGTGAAGCGCGCTTATAAGCAGGATATCGCCTTGTACAAAAAAGAGATTGGTACCAAGCACTTGAGTTTTTAGCTCGCGCCAGCGATGGTTGCCTCGGCTTACTTTTATCGGGAATAACTCATGCTCCGGTTGGCCACTCTATTTATGGATTTACTGTATTTGTTAATTTGGAGAACAATTAAAAATGGCATCATTGAAATCGAAAGTGGCTATTGTTACCGGCGCAGGCCAAGGCGTTGGGCAGGGCATTGCCTTTGCTTTGGCCGATGAAGGTGCTGCGGTGGTTGTTGCCGGCCGCACGTTGTCGAAGTGTGAAACTACTGTGAGTGAGATTGAGTCGCGCGGAGGCAAGGCGCTTGCGGTTTCCTGCGATGTGAATGAACTAGAAAGTCTTGAAGCCTGTGTCAAAACCACTGTTGATGCTTTTGGTGGCATCAATATCCTTGTTAACAACGCACAGCAGGTTCCACTAGGGTCGTTGCTCGACGTAGACGACGACAGTTTCAATTTAGGGTGGAACTCGGGACCAATGGCAACGTTCCGTCTTATGAAGTTGTGTTATCCGCACCTTAAGGGCGACGGCAGTATTATCAACCTTGCTAGCGCGGCGGGCCGGCGGTGGGATATGGCAAACTATGGCCCTTATGGCGCGGTGAAAGAAGCTATTCGTGTGCTCACGCGGGCAGCGGCTTGCGAATGGGGTGAAGACAATATTCGTACTAATGTGATATTACCGCATGCTACCTCACCCGGGTTGAAATGGTGGATCGAAAACAAGCCTGAAGAAGCGGAAGAATTTATGTCTACCATTCCGTTGAAACGGATAGGAGATTGTGAGGACGATATTGGCAAGTTTGTTGCTTTGCTGTGTCGTCCTGAGTCCAGCTACGTTAATGGCCAGAGTATTGCGCTTGATGGAGGGCAGGCTCTTATTGGCTGAAGTCGACGCGCACCAGATAAATGTTCAAACGAGTATGAGGCTAAGTTCGCCATCGTTGTTCGTCAGACTGGACTGACTGCCCAGAATGCCGCGCTTTTGCCAGGCGGTTGGCCGGGGTTTTTGGATACCGAGCAGGCTAAAAAAACAAGACTGAGGCGGGCTCTCCGGTAATTTCCTCCAGCAACGCCACCAATTGGGTTTGCTCGTTATCGGTAAGCACACCGTCATCCAGTGCTGTTCCCAGCAGAGTTGTCAGGTCTTTGGCGGGCCAAAGCGGCAGAATATCTGGATGTTCACTTAGCCAATCCTGAATATACTCGGCTTCGGATAGGTTGATTGTGCCGTCTGCCAGTACGCCCTTGCATAAACCAATCAGCTCAGGGATATCAACCGAATCAAACCGCGCGTCGGTGAGCCGTTTGCTCATTTTGTTGGTGGGTAACTCGACAATTTTCATATCTGGTACCTGAGCTAAAGAGCGTTTAGACCAGATGACTATAGCGCCATTTCAAAATATTTTCTGTAACGTTGGAAAAATCGGAGGCAGAGGCCCGCCA
>JBGCFE010000032.1:0-6784 GCA_045106775.1 Halioglobus sp. | reverse complement strand
AGCCTTCCGAGCAAGCAACGCTATTTTCGGTCGCTTACGCCGGGACTCAACCAATCTGAAGTCGACTATCTCAGCCAGGAAACTGATAATCCTTAAACTGATCCCGCAACGTCGTTTTCTGAATCTTGCCCGTCGCCGTATGCGGCAATTCATCAACAAACTCTACCGCCTCCGGCGTCCACCACTTGGCGATCTTGCCGTCGAACCAGGACAGCATTTCTTCCGCCGATAAATCCTGCCCCTCAGGCCCGCGAACCACAATCAACAAAGGCCGCTCGCTCCACTTCTCATGGTAATGCCCGATAACAGCGGCTTCTGCCACCTTCGGGTGATCGGTAGCCACGTTCTCCACTTCGATAGAAGAGATCCACTCGCCGCCTGATTTAATAACGTCCTTCGTGCGATCGGTGATCGCCATGTAGCCCTTAGGGTCGATGGTAGCCACGTCGCCGGTTTCAAACCAACCATCGGCGTCATGTGCGTTGGAACCTTCGAGTTTAAAGTAGCTGGAGCAAACCCAGGGGCCTCGCACTTTCAAGGAACCAAATGCCACGCCATCCCAGGGCAACTCGTTTCCTTCATCATCCACAATTTTCATTTCTACACCGAAAATGGTGCGTCCGGCCTTCAAGCGCAGCTTGGCGTACTCTTCCGGTGATAACGTGTCGCGAATTTTGAAGCTGGTATTGACGGTACCCAACGGGCTCATTTCTGTCATGCCCCACCCAACGCTGCTGTCTACGCCGTATTCATCGAAATCTTCCATAATTGAAAGCGGGCAAGCAGAGCCGCCAACGATAATACGGTTGAGTGATTCGACGCGCTTACCGGTTTCTTTCAGGTGCGCAATTAATCCCAACCAAACGGTGGGCACGCCAGCCGACAGCGTGACTTTCTCTTCGTTGATCAGTGCAGCCAACGTTTCACCATCGCCCATTTTACTGCCCGGGAAAACCAACTTGGCCCCAACCATCGGGCAGGCGTAGGGGTTACCCCACGCGTTCACGTGAAACATGGGAACAATCGGCAGCACCACGTCACTTGAAGAAATACTCATTCCATCGGGCAACACGCTGGCATAAGCGTGAAGCATTGTTGAACGGTGTGAATACAACACGCCCTTGGGATTGCCCGTAGTGCCTGAGGTGTAACACAGCGCGCAGGCTTCGTTTTCTTCAATTGGCGCAAAGGCAAAATCAGATGAACCCTTTGCCACCAACTCTTCATAACTCACGGCGTTTGGCAGGCTTGTCTCTGGCATATCTTCGGCGGCGGCTAACACCACCCAGCCTTCCACCCCGGGACATTCGGCTACAATTTTTTCAGCAACGGGCACAAAATCAGGATCAATAAACACGAAACGGTCTTCCGCGTGGTTGATGATATAAACTAGCTGCTCAGGAAACAGGCGAGGGTTAATGGTGTGGCAAACATAGCCACTACACGCCACTGCATAGTAAGCCTCAAAGTGGCGATAGTCATTCCACGCGATAGTCGCAACGCGATCGCCGCGCGCTAAACCCCAGGCGCTTATGCTGTCCGCCAACTGCCTTGCTCGCGCAAAGGCCTCTCTATAGGTGTAACGGTGCCGTGGGTTATCGTGCGTTACTGAGACAATCTCTACATCACCGTTAACGCGCTCAGCGTGATCGACAATCGAAGCGATCGACAGGCTGGCATCCATCATTAAACCGTTCATCTGTAAACACTCCTGCTATTTGTTCTACCGCAGCTGCTATTGCTAGCTGCCAACTAGTTCCCAGGATTCGTCAGCTGCATAAGACACAGCACGTTTTTCCTGCTCGAGCTTTATAAGATGGGCGCTCAGCGAAAGCTTGGCCATTTTGTGCAGGCTAGTATCCACGTCGTCGTAGACCAGCTTGACCAAATCATCGAGCACAACCTTACCCGACGCGGTTAACTTTTCTACCACTTTGGCTTCACGCGTCAGTCGGTGATTGACCAGCCATTCCACCACCTCCCGAGAGTTTTCCATCACTTCGCCATGCCCCGGGGCTATGTACAGCAGAGGATAGTCGAGTAACTTCTCTAACGATTCGATGTAGGCCTTCATATCACCGCTGGGCGGAATGATCACTACCGTTGAGCCATTCATAATGTGATCGCCGGCGAACATCATTTTTTCTTCTTCCAGAAAAAAGCAGTAGTGATTGCCGACATGGCCTGGTGTATGAACAGCCCTTAAAGAAAACTCTTTTGTCGCCAGCAAATCATCATGCTGCAACTCTTGCGTTGGCTTGAAGGTGTCATCTTGGAACATATCATCAGGCGGCGAAGCACCCAGCACCTGCGCACCGGTTGCTTCGGCGATCGCCTGCCAGGCCGGCGAGTGATCGGGATGCGTATGGGTGCAAACAATCCAGCGAATTTTGTCGCCCGCGGCTTCCAGAATGGCATCGATGTGTGGCTGTAGAGCCGGCCCGGGGTCTAGCACCGCTACTTCCTCGTCACCTAATAAATAGGTGTTGGTGCCAGGGCCAGTCATTACGCCGGGGTTTGGCGCAACAATTCTGCGCACGCGATCGTTAAGACGAAATGGAACACCGTGATCTAACATTGCGCTATACCAAGTTAGGAATGGAAACGTTGGGGTTCACATCAGCATCGTAATCGACACCGTCAACTTCAAACCCAAACAATTGCAGAAACTCTTTTTTATAGCCAGCAAAATCAGAAAGCGTGCGCAGTGTTTCGGTGTTGATGCCATCCCACAGCGCACCCACTTCGGCCTGAACAGCGTCATCTAACTCCATCCTATCTGCACGCAGCCTGCCATCTTCATCTATAAAGGGCTTGTTGCCATACAACGATTCGCGAAAGAGACGATTAATTTGCTCAATACAGCCTTCATGGGTGCCGCGTGCCTTCATCACCTTGAACAGCAGCGCCAGGTAAATCGGCATTGCAGGAATCGCCGCACTGGCTTGCGTCACCACCGCCTTCAATACGGAGACGCGAGCATCTCCACCGCTGGCCGCAAGGCGCTCACGTATCGCGATGACACGCTTATCCAGATCTTTCTTGGCCGCACCTATCGTACCGTGCCAGTAAATATCCCAAGTAAGCTTGTCACCAATATAGGTATAGGCAGTGGTCTTCGCGCCGGGCGCCAACACACCAGCCTCATCTAGCGCTTCGATCCACATCTGCCAATCTTCGCCGCCCATCACCGCAATAGTATTGTCTATTTCATCTTGCGTTGCTGCCTCCAGATGAAAATCCTGCACTTCTTCTTTGTCTGTGTTCACGCCTTTCTGCACAGCATCTTTACCGATGGGCTTTAACGTCGAGCTATGCACCTCGCCGGTTACCGGATGCTGCCTTCGCGGCGAAGCCAAGCTGTACACGACTAGATCAACTTGCTCCAAGTCGGCTTTAATAGTCTCGATTGTTTTTTGCTTAATCTCTTCACTGAATGCATCGCCATTAATGCTTTTGGCATAGAGCCCTTCTTGGTCGGCAAATTTGTGGAATGCAGCTGAGTTATACCAACCGGCTGTGCCTGGCTTTTTGTCTGTGCCTTCTTTTTCAAAAAAGACGCCCAGCGTTGACGCCCCGCAACCAAATGCACTGGTAATGCGCGAAGAGAGCCCGTACCCGGTAGAAGAGCCAATCACCAACACGCGCTTTGGGCCGCCGTCGATGGGGCCATCACTGCGAACACGCTCAATCTGAGTTTTCACGTTTGCTTCGCAGCCCACAGGATGAGTGGTGATACATAGAAAGCCACGTACGCGGGGTTTGATGATCATAGGCTCACAGTTCCTTGCTAGGTTTCAGGGCAGTTTACAGCTCAGCACTCATATTCCATATTTACATTCGGTGCTTAAACCAAGTGAAGGGTAAAACATGCCCTATCGAAATCGGAGCGCAGTTTAGCATAGGGGCTGGGCATACCTGCAATGCATAACGGTAAACACCCAATGGCTTGTGTTCGCTGCTAACTTCACGTTCAATTGTAACCATGATCACTAAGACCAAACCCGAAGCAACAGCGCAACACTCGCACTTGCGACACTCACCACTACTCATTGCAACTCACCCGCAATGGACGGTGACTGTGCTTGAGGATTTTGATCGCTTTATACTCGACCACGCAGCGGCAGAGAAAAAAGCCTCCGGCATGGCGATATCCATGTTGTCACATTACCCCGACAGAACCGATCTAGTAGTCGCCATGGCAGACCTCGCCATCGAAGAACTCACGCATTACAGAGAAGTCGTAAAATGGATTCATCAACGTGGGCTTGTGACAGCGGCAGACGAAAAGGATCCGTATGTCATCGCCTTTCGCGATGTAATGCGCAAAGGCAGTGAGGCTTACATGATGGACCGCTTATTGGTCGCCAGCATTATAGAGGCGCGTGGCGCCGAGCGGTTTGGCCTCATTGCCGACGCACTAGAAGCGGGGCCGCTGAAAAAATTCTATCAATCCATCGCGCGCTCAGAAGAGCGCCACTATGAGCTGTTTTTGAATCTGGCCAAACGTTACTTTGCGGCACCCGATGTCGATGAGCGATATCAGGCATTACTCGAAATAGAAGCTGATCTTGTAAGCGCACTTCCTCTACGCGCCGCTCTCCACTAGTGCAGCTAGCAGGCCAGACCAATCAATAGCGTCGCACTAAAGCGCTATTTAGAGCGGCATCTTGAAACGAGCCTCCCAGCCTGCCCGATAACAAAATTCTCTGATCTCAATGGTAAGGAGCCGCAGTGGCAGCATGTAATCGTGATACCCGCATACCGGGAATCTGCTAACACCCTCCGTAACCTGCGCAACCTTCAGGCAAGCCTTGGGCGGATACTTGTACTACTAGTGCTAAACCGGCCAGATAACGACACTGACACAGCTTGCAACAACGCCCTTCGCAACGCGCTAACCAAACTAACGCCATCAGAGCAAGCTACTCAATGCAGTTCACTTAAAGAACTAAACGACCACGCAGATGTTTTTTGCATAGACACCGAAGAAAGCCACGGCCCTCTGCCGGCAAAGCAAGGCGTTGGCCTCGCCCGAAAAATCGGTTGCGACACTGCACTCACGTGGATGGCTGACGGCGCGATTGCGCGTCACTGGATTCACAACTCAGATGCCGATGCCATTCTGCCCGCGAACTATTTCGAAGCCACCGACGGGCTAGCCGCGCAAACTGCCGCCGCACACTATCCATTCTGGCACCTTCATAACAACAAGCACTCCGCATCCAAAACGGAAGAAGCTACCGCGCTTTACGAGCTCAGGCTGCACCAATACGTTTTGGGTTTGGAACACGCGGGCTCACCCTATGCCTTTCATACACTGGGTAGCTGCATTGCGGTGCGGCCTGAAGCCTATGCACAGGTGCGCGGTTTTCCCAGACGGGCCGGAGCGGAAGATTTTTACTTACTCAACAAGCTGGCTAAAACCGGACACATCCGGGCGTTAGGCAAACCGACTATAGCAATTGAATCCAGAGCTTCCACTCGCGTACCGTTTGGCACTGGGCCCGCTGTCGCGCAATTGAGTACAGACGGTGACCTACATGCGGCAGAGATTTTCTACCATCCAGCATGTTTCGAGGCGTTGCGCATAGTAATGAACAGCATTGCCGAAATAGCAGAGCTCGCCGGCCCAGCACATTCCATGTCTTTAAAAACCTCCAAACCAATAACACTAGAACAACTGTACATCGCATGCGGAACAGCTCTATCAACAGAGTTGCGCGATGCTTCACTGGCTGCACTGGAGGCGATGGGCATTGAAACCGCGCTGGCGCACTGCCAGCGTCAGAGCAAAACCAAAGAGCAGTTTTTGCGCCAATTTCATCAGTGGTTTGATGGGTTTCGAACGCTCAAATTTGTGCATGCAGTGCGCGATGCAGGGTGGCCGAACCAATCTATAAACACGCTACAGACGCTGGAACCGCGCCTTTGGCCGCCGACTACAGAAGAGATAGGCGATGCGAGTATTGCAGACTTACGCAGCGCGGTAGCGAACCACTGGGGCTGGACGCCATCGCGCTAACAGCAGCACACTAAACAGTTGAAGGGCTACATACTCAGCTGGCGAATATCACTCAGCAATTCTACGATGCGAGTAAGAAAGCGACCCGCATCGCCACCATTAATCGCGCGGTGGTCATAGGATAATGACAACGGCAGAAGATTCCTGGGGGCAAATTCACTGCCATCCCACACCGGCTGTATCGACGCTTTGGATACACCTAATATTGCCAACTCAGGCGTATTCACTATCGGGGTAAAACCAGTGCCGCCGATGGCACCCAAGCTCGAGATAGTAAAGCAACCGCCCTGCATCTGCGCTGGCTTTAATTTTCGATCACGAGCCAAACCTGCTAACTCGATGACCTCAACAGCCAGCTCCCAAATTGTCTTTTTATCAACGTCGCGAATAACCGGAACCATTAAACCTGCTGGTGTATCTACCGCCATTCCAATATTGATGTAGTGCTTCGCAGCAATGTCTTCGCCACCGCGGGTAAGGCTACTATTCAGACGTGGATTATCGCGCAAGGCGACAGAGCAAGCTTTGAGCAAAAATGGGAGGGGCGTTAAGCGTGTCTCTCGTTTTTCTGCCGCCGGCTTTTGCGACTTTCTAAAATCCTCAAGATCGGTAATGTCAGCATTATCAAACTGTGTTACATGAGGCACGTTCAACCAACTGCGGTGCATATTACTCGCGGTGAGTTTGTCGAGCTTGCTACGTGAGCTGACTTCTACATCGCCAAACTGACTAAAATCGACATCGGGAACCTCGGGTACA
>JBGCFE010000031.1:0-7154 GCA_045106775.1 Halioglobus sp. | reverse complement strand
CCACCGTCTCCAACGCTCAGTTTGATGCCGTGGCACAAAGTGCGATCGTTGATATCTTCGAGGCGGGGAAGATCAAATTAGGAATAGAGCAACTTCAGCGGCAGCTTTGCTCCAAGAGGGCGACACTAAGAATGAACCTAGATCATCTGTCTAAAAATGATCGGCAGTACATCGCCACCTATCTCCAAAATACCAGCAGTTATGATGCCACCTGTAACGCTAGCGAGTCGCATTCGAAATGACATGCTTGGTAAGTGATATGAATTATGTTCTTCACTCCGTTGATCCTCATCATTTGCCCCTTAACCAGCAGCGACGTTGACGCATCACCCAACCTCAGCGCCGCACCACCTCAAACTCACCCAGCTCAACCTCCGCAAGCAACACCCGATACTCATCACTGGAACCCGGCCAAATGCTGTGGTTAAAACCCGTTTGATCAGTCCACCATGAGCTACAGCCCTTACTGTGAGTGGTACCTGCAAAGAGCTGTTCTACGCTATTCGTAAATGCATCAACCGCATCTTGCTTTGGATGCAACGATTCAATCCCGTCGCGCGCCATCAATTCAACCATGCGCACCACATAGTCCCCCTGCGCCTCTATGGTTTGTAGCGCGGAGTGCAGGCCAGTGCCATTTGGCCCCATCATCAAAAACAGATTTGGAAAATTGTGAATCATGGCGGTTTTGTAAGAAGTGACTCGGTTCTTCCAGACATCCCCCAGCCGCACGCCACCAACTCCCGTCAGGTCGATTTCATTCGCAATGTTGAATGCCTTGAACCCTGTAGCAAACACAATCACGTCCGCATCGTAGCTTTGACCGTTCGACACCAAGCCTGTTGCGGTTATCGAATCCACAGCACCGGAAACCAGAGTGACGTTGTCTTTGTTGTAAGTTTCGTAATAACGGTTAGAAACCGTTGCGCGCTTGCAGGTGAAGTTATGCTCAGGCGTTAGTGCCTCGGCTACTTCCGGGTCTAGCACGCTACGCTGAATATGCTGGCGTGCACGCTGTTCTGCACCCGTGTTTATCTCCGTGCCTGCGCGATGTAGATCAATGCTGATGGATTCCCAAGACTGGTAAAGATCATCCCGCAGTTTGGTGAGCGCCGCAGGGCTGCTACGAAACTCCGCCCGCTCTTCTTCTGTGTATTCCGGATCCTTTTTAGGGCCAACCCAAACCGGGCTACGCTGAAAAACAACAAGCTGCTCAACCTGGTCGGCTATTTCAGGCACAACCTGAACAGCCGTGGCACCGGTTCCCACAATGGCGACTCGTTTGCCAGCCAAATCTAAATCATCAGGCCAGCTGGTTGTATGAAACTGCTGACCTTCGAACAATTCCTGCCCCGGAATGTTTGGCTGGTTTGGCGTATGCAGCCCACCCAAAGCCGAGACAATAGACGTCGCAGCAAAGCGTGTACCGTTTGTGCTTTGAAGCTCCCAGTGGTCTGTTTTCCAAACTGCCGATTCAATCGTGCTATTGAAACTTATCTGGTCATAAACGCCAAAGTCAGTTGCACACGTTCTTACGTAATCCCAAATCTCCTGGCCCGGTGCATACCAGCGCGACCACTCCGGGTTCGGCGCAAACGAATAGGAGTACAGGTGCGAAGGCACATCACAGGCAATGCCGGGATAACGATTGTCTCGCCAAGTGCCGCCAACATCCTCTGCCTTTTCAAATACATGAAAATTGGAGATGCCCGCCTCTTTCAGCTTGATTGCGGCACACACACCAGACAGGCCGGCACCAATAACCACTACGTCGTACTGCTTCATGTCACTCACTGCCTACTCTACTTAGGCGACCGCTTACTCTAACGATTGGCCACCATCAACCGGCATGCGCACGCCGGTCACAAAGCTTGCGTCATCACTGAGCAAAAATGCGGCGACAGCCGCTATCTCTTCAGGTTTACCGTAACGCCCAAGCGGAATCGTTTCGCTAATCCGTGACCGCGCCACTTCAGAGTGCCGCTGGTCTATAAATTCTTCTACCGTGCCCAGCATGTCGGTATCGATGGGCCCGGGGCAAATTGCGTTAACGCGAATATTGTGTTTTGCGTATTCGGTAGCGGCGTTGAACGTAAGGTTTGCCACCGCACCTTTTGTCATACCGTAGAGTGACAAACCACGATTGGCGCGCATCGCGGCCATAGACGCCACATTCACAATAGAGCCGCCGCCTTCACTGGCTAACATGGCGGGCTTTGCGTACTTCATGGCCATCCAGCCGGGTCGCACATTAATCGCAATCATCTGATCAAACGATTCGACGCTGTTGTTTTCAAATCGATTGTAAGTACCAAAAATGCCGGCGTTGTTCACCAAGCCATCGAGTCGACCGTGCGCTTCCAGCGCAGTATCAACCATGGTTGTGATTGTGCTCTCGGCTGAAAGGTCTCCGGCAACCGCAGAAATCTTCACGTTAGTGCTTTTTTTCGTGCGCGCTTGCAGCGCTTTAGCCGTGTCGTTTAACGCTGTCTCATCGCGGTCAACCAACACAACACCCGCGCCCTCATCTGCACATCGAAACGCAATGGCGCGCCCAATACCCTTAGCCGCACCCGTTACGATAACTACTTTAGCCTGCAGCTTTTGCGTTCCGTTCGTGTCGCTCAACGTCTATCCCCTCCTAAAATGCACACGCTGCTACTTCTCCATCTTTGGTTCTAACTTTGGCTCCAGGAAGCGTATCTCATTGCCTTGGCCCGTAGTGCCATGGTTCATGCCGGCATAGTTAGGCTTGTTCGAAACGCCAGGCAACGGGTTAACACCAAGCAAACCATTAGCAAGATAACCGCCATCGACAAGCTGAGTAGTGCCGGTGACAAACGCACTATCATCGCTTGCAAGAAATCGAACCATTGAAGCGATGTGCTCGGGCTCGCCGCGCAGTGTCGATGGTTGGATTTTTTCGATTACCTGCTCAGCTTCTTCTACTCGGCCCCGATGCATGAGATCGGTAAAGATAATGCCAGGGCAAACGGCATTCAAACGAATGTTCGACTCTGCCAACTCAACCGCCGCATTCATGGTGATGTTCACCACCGCCGCCTTGGTTGCGGAATACGCTAACGGACCACCTTTGCCGCTGAGCGCAGCAATAGAGCCTGTGTTAATTATCGAACCGCCACGTCCGGTTCGTTGCATGGCTCTGGCGCCGTGCTTAATGCCAAGGAACACGCCTCTCACCATCACGTTAAACGTTTGGTCCCAATGGTCTACATCAAGCTCAGTAATCGGCCCGATCGCCCCACCGATCCCTGCGTTGTTGAAAATGCTATCGAGCCCACCAAACTCTGTCTCTGCTACCTCTATCAGGCGAATCACCTGTTCCTCATCTGCAACATCAACAGATTGAAAGCGAACTTTTTTCTGGTAGCCATCGGCAGACAGCTTTGCCACAAAGTCTTGGCCTGCCTGCTCGTTCATGTCGCCAATGACAACACTCGCACCGGCCGCCAAAAACTGCTCCACGGTGGCTGCGCCAATACCGCTGGCGCCACCTGTTATCACCGCTACGCGATCTTTTAGGCTACCGAATTCTCTGGTCATATTTTCTGTTCGCTTACTTTTGGGTGGGTGAGTGCAAAAACAGGCATAAATATCGTTCAATCAATATACCATTTGGGCTCGAATCGGTGAGACATCAAGATGAAGAAAAAGCCAAGCTTCGCGCCGGGTCGTTCATCTATCCAGTAGCGCTCACGCGGCTTACCGATCCTGCGCGGCTCGATACCTCGTGGAAGGCGAGACTGAACAAGATAGGGCGCGAACCATCGCAGCAAACTTGTTTGCACGGGCCAGAGGTTGCGAACTCAGTGACTCGCCGGCTGGTCGTGCCACCACATCGTGTGCATGGTGAATTGGCCAAGCAAAAACTCGCTGAGATCAACAACTATCGTTGGAAAACCTATTGCCGTAGGTTGTTTCAAACACACATTCCAGCCGGACCACCAATTCGCAAGCACACGTTTAGATATCAAACGCTTCTGGAATGTGGGCGTCAGGAGGTTGTCGAACGCGCCAGATACCAGGTACTAAGCTGACCTCAATTCTACGCGTCTCCCGCATACCTAGGTACACACTAGTGTTATAGAGATCTGCGCCATGCACAAAGCCCTCCCCTTTTTGCTACTTACCCTGTTTGCGGGTCCCGCCCTGTTGAGTCTCACAGCCCATGCCTCTATGGGTCCCCTGGACCCCATCATCCGGTCCGGTGATGACGGCCGCTGGGAAGTATCACGCCCTAACCAGGACGTTGTACTGCGCAATTCAAACGCGGCGGGAGATCTTACCTACTACTACATAAACTCCGCACCACAATCCCATGGACAACGTACCATCAGCGTAACTCTGCAGGTGCCCTATGCAACGGGCGGCTCTCAGGCTGGTCTTCTGTACGCCTTCGAAGACAATCCAAGAAGCTACTATCTCTTCACTATCGCCGGTGACAGCACGGCGAAGCTGACGTATCGCGGGCAGAACGGCTTTGAGAACCAGCTGAGCACCAGCATAGAGATTGGACCTGACTCAACCACCGAGCTCACCCTGGTGGAAACCGGGCAGACCATCACCCTTTATGTAAACGGTAACCAGCTCGGCCAGATGGGTAACTCCCGCATGGGACGAGGTGCCGTGGGGATTGTTGCCGCTGACGTTGGTAACTACAGGTTCAGCGATTTTTCAGTGCGCACCGGCGCTCAGCAGCGCACTGGCTCACGACCACCGCCGGACGTATCGAAGCCGGTGACCAGGAGAATCAACAACACTCGCCTGCAGGACTACCTGGACCCCAAGCTCGGAATGGTGCAGCGCCGGGTACCGCTGCCTGCGGACTGGCAACTTGACGGCAACCCCAACGACAAGGTGCTGCTGCGCGGGCCAAACAACATAGTCGCCTACTACACAGAATCTGGCCGCCTAGTGGACTCCCCAAACCCCGGTATGCTCGAAGCTGCCCGCGTTGGCGGTGCGCAGACCGTGCCACTCATGCCCGTACGCGAGTACCTGCAACGCTACTACGCCCCGGGCATGGCACAAACGGGCTTTGAGTTGACCAACAGTTTCCCCATGCCCAGCGTGCAAGAATTTTGGGAGTTATTCGGCGCCCGCATGCCCCAAGGTCTGAGTCGCAAGCGCTATGAGGCAATCGGGGCTGAGTGGGCCCACGCCAACGGCAACCGCGCCTTCACCATTCTGGTGCAGAACGTGCTCACTCGCCCAGATTCCACCCTCTGGACGGTGGGTGCTCACGAGATTTACGCAGAGTCATCGAGCTATCAGCGCGCCAAGCAGGTTTTCATAAACGCACACATCAACACGGAGGTGAATCCAGCCTGGCAGATCCAGATGAACAAGAACTTACTCGCCAACCTGCAGCGGCTCGCCAGGGAGAGCGGACGGCGCATGCAGCGCTCGCAGGCTGCTCACCTGAACCGGATGAACGCCATCCTCGAACGCGGTAAAACCAGTCGGGCAATCGCGAAGATAAACAGCGACATCATCGATACTCGACACAGTAGCTATCTGAAAACCAGCAGCATGGTGAGCAGGAGCAATGAAAAGTTCAACGACATGATTGCCGAGCGTTCTGTAATTGGTAACCCCGAAACGGGTGAGCTCTACAAGGTCGACGCTGGCGCAAACAATCATTGGGTGAGCACAGATGGCCTGCATCTGCCCACAGACAACGCCCTCTACGATCCCAGAACAGATCCGCTACTCAACAACAAGGAGTGGATGCCGTTTGAGCTGGTGCGCTAGTGGCGCAACAGAGCGGCAGGGTCTATCCAATTGATACCTGGCGCCTTGCCGTGCTCACCCTGCCCGCCCTGTTGCTCACGATGCTGCCTGCCATTGTGTGGCTGGCCATCGACACAGAGCCGCTGGGACCAAGCGTTGTGGTGGCAGCACTGGTGCTGCCCTTCGTTGGGCTGCTGGTGGTTTTCGCCCGGCGCACCCGTCTTGAGCTTTCGGACCAAGGTTTACGCCTGCGTAATGCCGGCCAGTCGATGGATATCGCCTGGCCCAACGTGAAGCGTTTTGACCTGCACCACGGTGCAGCGGTGCTCAATGCGCCATCCGACTCGCCATCCATCGTGCGCCTGAAAACGCTTAGACCGAGGTCTTACAGCGGTCAGCCCTTTTACGGGCCAGAGCAGCAACGGCTGATCGACGCAGGCCGCTACATCGATTTACAGGCATTTTCGCAACGCTTGCGCGGCCACGACTTTCAGGAACAGTTGTGGCAATTGGCACCCCTAGTGGCGGCAGCTACCGAGTTAGCAGCGACCGATTAGCTTGATTTTCATGGTCGCATTCCGCAGTCGGGACGGGTACTGCAGCGACAGATAACGCCGTGAGCTTAATCAGCAAACCACCAAATGAATCGATCTCAATGCGCGGATTTACGGGAACAACTAAGTCCTGGAGCGAAATGTCGATCATGCTTAAGTCATTAGTTCCAGCAAGCAAGCAAGTTTGAGGTTCCCCAAGAAGCAACACATCTGGCGTCAGGGTTTCCTGCAACATTGAAGGTCAGAAACAACCCCATCTATGATCGCATCGACTGAAAAATCGCCTCGTCACTACGATTCAACCAACAATCAAACGCCAACTTCGCAGACAATAAACCTTGTACTCTGAGCGATCGAGGAAAGGGCAGACTATTCTTCCTAATCACAGCTAGATATTGCAAAGCCACTTCAGGCTATGTGAATAATGAGCGACAAGCTCATGGATAAACGTCGCAAGCTACTGCCTGGTAGCAAAGCCTTGTGACAACATCCTCATGATAGCGGCCCAAAGCTGGGTCGCTCACCTGTACGGCAACGTTGATAGCCAGCCAATATTTGCGTGCACAAATAGTTCTAACACCGGGTTGAACGTTGAGTATGGCTAGACGATTTTTGCTGTCGGATTACCAGCAGCGATTGGAATTGACCCGCAAGGAAAGAACGAAGAATTAGCGTTGCTACGGCAAGTACCACAACAGACAATACGCAGGCCGGCTGGAGCGATAGGCGAGTAAAGGAGCAGAGCATGAGCCAGATCGAAATGATCATGACCGGGTATTCAATTATCGTGGCTCTTTGCCTAGCGCGATTACTGGATGGACTCCGCCCAGCCTGGCACGCTAAGAA
>JBGCFE010000030.1:0-5876 GCA_045106775.1 Halioglobus sp. | reverse complement strand
GTCATTTTTGGGAACTTGTCGACGCAGCTGACTTCCAGTGTTTCACCCCGTAGCCGAGCGTGTAACTGGCGCTGCGTGAGTTCGTCTATAGCAATAGCGCCTTCGCTGGTCCAGGCCACGTTGGGAAGAACGCCAAACAGGCCGTCGAGGTTGGTGCCATGGGGTTTCACCAGCCGGTGAGAAATCAAATGCAGCTTTAGATAGCCCTGGGGAACGTCCTCCGGCGCGCTATTGTTTTCTAACAGCACAGCAACTACAGGGCGTTCGCTGCTGGCAAGCTGGCCAGCCAGCGCTGCTTGCTCAGCTTCACCCGCAGCAGACAATGCTTCTTGCAGCGTTTTGAGTGCCGCGGTATCCAAGGCTTGATTGCTGTGAGTATTAGCCGCTGCTTCAGCCAATGCTCTTGAAGGGTTAATGACCGGGTTGGCAAAGAACACTTCCAGCCATTCGCCTTTGCTGTTGTGTGTGCCTACGCCGAGCCCAAATGCGAATGCTTGATCAGTCATTATTGTCTCTACCTTTTACCAATATCGGATTTTAAAACTGCTGTGTGTCTTGCCGGGGTCTGCTTCAACGCGAAAAGAGATCTGCGTATTGCGCCGGTTTGAAACCTGTGTGCCGCGATTTACCTGTGTCTAAAAGAGGGCGCTTAATCAACGTGGGTTGCGCCATGATCGCTGCAACAGCGCTGCTAGCGTCCATAGTCTCTCGCTCCTTGTCATCAAGCGCTTTCCAGCTGGTGCTGCGTTTGTTGACCACAACATCCCACCCGAGTTCTTTGACCCAGTTTTCAACTTGCTTTTTTTCTATGCCATCTTCGCGAAAGTCGTGAAAGCGGTACTCAACTCCCTGTGTGTCCAGCCACTTGCGGGCCTTTTTTACGGTGTCGCAGTTCTTGATGCCGTAGAGGGTGGTCAACGTCTGTGCTCCAATGATTACGCGGTTTTAACGGCCGCGTAGGATAGCAAATCCCATGAACGAGTGACACCGACTCTGGCACCGAAATTACGGTTTGTGGACCTTCTTCGGGTGCTTGCGAGTGGGGTAGCATGTTCGACAAATTTCGCACACTCTGCCATCGCAGCCTCTAGCGGAGCAAAATTCGCGGCCGTAGAAGATAATTTGCAAGTGCAGGCTGTTCCAGGATGATTCGGGAAAGAGCCGTTTAAGGTCTCGCTCCGTTTGCGTTACGTTTTTGCCATTGGTGAGGCCCCAACGTTGCGCCAGGCGATGGATATGGGTGTCTACCGGGAAGGCCGGCACGCCAAAGGCCTGCGACATAACCACGCTGGCGGTTTTGTGCCCAACGCCCGGCAGGCGCTCTAGTGCTTCCATATCCTCGGGAACTTCGCCGTCGTGTTCTTCCAGTAGTATTTCGCTGAGGCGCTGTATTGCTTTGGACTTTTGCGGAGAGAGCCCGCACGGCCGAATGATCTGGCGAATTTGCTCTGCAGTTTGCTTTGCCATATCGGCAGGGTTATCGGCGAGTGCGAACAGTGCCGGAGTCACCTGATTGACCCGTTCGTCAGTGCACTGAGCGCTCAGTAGCACCGCAATCAGCAGCGTGAACGGGTCTTTGTGATCCAATGGTACCGGTGGCTTTGGGTAGAGCGCTTGCAGTTTTTGCGCAATGAACGCGACTCTTTCTGCTTTGGGTAAGTTCTTCACTTAGATAGTGTGCTGCACAAGTTGGCGATGCGTTCAGCTGCCTCCACGCACTCCTCCAGTGAGGCAACTAACGCCATGCGGACGCGGTTTTCGCCGGGGTTTTCGCCCATGCTCTGCCGTGCGAGGTACTGCCCTGGCAATACAGTGACATGTTCTTGCGCATACAGTGCTTGTGCAAATACAGTGTCTCCAACTGGCGTTTTGGGCCATAGGTAAAACCCGGCCTCGGGAGCGCTGATATCAAGGTATGGCTGCAAAACGTCGAGAACGGCAGAGAACTTTTCTCGGTACCGCTGTCGGTTTACCCGCACATGCTCCTCATCGTTCCAGGCGGCAATGCTACCCAGCTGATGGTGAATGGGCATAGCGCAACCGTGATAAGTGCGGTATTGCGCAAAGCGCTTGAGAATATCGGAATCGCCGGCAACAAAGCCCGAGCGCAAACCGGGCAAGTTGGAACGTTTTGAGAGGCTATGAAACACCACGCAATTGGAATAGTCAGTGTTACCAAGGGCCTCACAAGCCTGTAATAGCCCAGGGGGTGGATTAGATTCATCCGCATAAATTTCGGAATAGCATTCGTCGCTGGCTACGACAAATTCAAATTTTTGAGCGAGGGCAATCAGCGTTTTCATTTGCTCCAGTGACATTACTGCGCCAGTTGGATTTCCTGGCGTGCAGATGTAAAGAAGCTGGCACTGCTCCCACTGTGAATCAGATACAGCGTCGAAGTCAGGTAAAAAATGGGTTTTCTGCGTGCAGTTGATGAACACTGGTTGCGCGCCTGCTAGGAGCGCCGCACCCTCGTAGATCTGGTAGAAGGGGTTGGGGCAAAGGACGTCTGCATGTGAGCTGCCATCGACAACCGCCTGGGCAAAGGCAAACAGCGCTTCGCGGGTGCCGTTCACCGGTAGTACCTGACTTTGCGGATTCACTGAAGATAGTGCGAATCGTTGCGTTAGCCATCTGGCAATTGCCTCGCGTAGAGCATCCATTCCCAGTGTTGTTGGATATTTTGCGAGTTGGCCGAGATTTTGCGCAATCGTGTCTAAAACGAAGTCCGGCGAGGCGTGTTGCGGCTCGCCTATGCCCAGTGAAATGGGTTTTTTATCGCTGGTGGGTGTGATGTCTTCAAACAGCGCTTTCAGTCGCTGAAAAGGGTAGGGCTGAAGCTGAATCAGATTGGGGTTCATAGGTGTTTAAACGGCGGCCTCATCGTCGAGCTCTGCGCGTACTGTTTGCTGTATGAGCATTGATACTTCAGGGTCAGTAATAGCGTTGCCGTGCTGATCCGTAATAAAGAAAACATCTTCTACACGTTCGCCCAATGTTTGAATTTTGGCGGCCTGAATGTCGACGTTATAAGAGACAAACACACTGCCCACACGGGCCAGCAGACCTGGCCTGTCGGGTGCAGATACCTCGAGTATAGAAACATTGTTTTGCTCGTCAATTTCCATACTGGTTTCCGTGGGGATTGAAAAAGACTTTTTCTGCCGAGGAGTGCGCCGACTTGACGACTCCAGTGCACCTACATCATTACGCAATGCGTTTGCCAGATCTTCGCGAATACGTTTGTGTCGCTCGATGTCCTCGGTGATGGGCTGGCCATCTGAGTCCAATACAAAAAAGGTATCCAGGCTCATGCCGTCTTGGCCGCTGTAGATGCGCGCGTCATGAATGCTGAGGTCCAGAGCGACTAAACAGGCGCACACCCGTGAAAAAAGCTGGGCACGACTGCGTGCATGTACAAAAATTTGTGTGGTATTGGCAACACTGGATTCGGAGCTGTTGCGAACCAAGACCAATGGCGTGTCCTGATCCAGATGGTTGGCAATGGCTTCTGAATGCCATGCGATGTCTTCGGCGCGCTCGCGCAGGAAGTAGTCGTCACCGCGGTGTGTCCAGATGGCGTCGAGTTCTTCGGGAGTGAATCCGCGCTGCTCTAGCAGCAAGCTAGCAGCGCGCTGCGATTCTTCTACTAGAGACTCTTTTTCGACTGGGTTGTCCAAACCGCGGCGCAATGCCCTGCGTGTTTCAGTGTGCAGTTGACGCAGCAGGCTACCTCTCCAGGCATTCCACAGTGTTGGGTTGGTGGCATTAATGTCGGCGACGGTTAAAACAAACAGATAATCCAAGTGTTCTTCATCGCCAACGTGTTCAGCAAATTGCTGTATCACTTCTGGGTCGGATAGATCTTTGCGCTGCGAGATTGCCGACATCAGCAAGTGGTTTCTTACTAGCCACACAACAAGTTCGGTATCCCGCGCATCTAGTCCGTGGTCTACACAGAACATTTCGGCATCTACAGCGCCGAGTTCGGAATGATCACCGCCGCGACCTTTGCCAATATCGTGGTAAAGCGCGGCCATGTACAAAAGCTCAATTCTGCGTAACCGAGCGGCGATTCTGCTGGAAACGGGAAACTTCTCTTGATAATCCGGGTACTGATAGCGACGGCAGTTTTTAACAGCTTCTAATGTATGTGCATCCACGGTATAGGTGTGGAAAAGATCGTGTTGCATCTGCCCTACGATACGGCCGAACTCGGGTAGGTAGTCATCGAGTACGCCATAGCGGGTCATCCGTCGCAGTTGCCTAGCCATTTTCACCGGGCTGCTTAAAATGGCTACGAAGGTCGCACGGTTGTTTGGGTCGGCACGAAAAGCATCATCTATCAAGTGTCGGCTATCGCGTATCAATCGAATTGTGGGTGCGGCAACGCCAACGATATCTTCGTTATTTGCGCACAGCAGGAAGATTTCAAGAAGCGCGCTGGGCGTCTCTTCAAACAGATTGGCGTCACGTGCTTCTATATAACCGTTACGAACTTGAAAACGCTCATTCAGCTCTTCCACCACATCTTCTTTGATCTGGCTCAGAATGGCCTGATCAAAATTCTGTATCAACACGTCGTTGAGCTGGCCAAGCGCCAAGGCCCACCGATAGTAAACGTGCATGAATTTCTCGACGGCAAGTTTCTTGCCGTCTTTGAGCCCCCATATAGCCGCGAGTTCGCGCTGGTGATCGAAGAGTAGGCGATCTTCCTCTCGGTCGGTAAGCATGTGCAGGGCGTAACGCACTTGCCACATAAAGTCCCGCCCCTGAATCAGTAGCTCCATTTCTTCTGCGCTAAGAAACTGCTCTTGTGTTATCTCTTCCAGCGAGTTCACGCCAAAGTGGCGCTCGGCTATCCAGCCTAAAACTTGAAGATCGCGCAATCCGCCGGGCGAGCTTTTTACGTTGGGCTCAAGGTTGTATTCGGTGTCGGCAAATTTTTCGTGTCGTTCGTCTTGCTCGTCTATCTTGGCACGAAAAAACGCTCTGCTTGGCCACATCTTTGCGGGCGCGGTAAGCTCTCGCACGCGGTCCATTAGAGCGCCACTGCCACGCAGAACGCGCGCTTCCATGAGATTGGTGAGTACAGTGATATCGGCCTCGGCCTGGGCTACGCACTCATCAACCGTACGTACGCTATGGCCGATATTCAGGCCGATATCCCAGAGCAGTGTTAGGAATGCTGAGAGCTTTTCGCCGCTGTTGTCGCTGTTTTCGCCAAGCAGAAACAATAGGTCGATATCAGAATGCGGATGCAATTCACCACGGCCATAGCCACCTACAGCGACCAGTGCCAGTTCTTCCTGCGCCCAGTTATTTTGATCCCACAGTACGCCCAGCAGCTCGTCAATAAAGTGCGCGCGCTGACGTATCAGCGTGGTTGCGGATTCCCCTTCTTTAAACTGTTGATGCATTGCCTCGGTTGCTTGAGCAATGGCAGTTTTGCAGTGGGCGATCGTGTTGTTGGCGTCTAGTTGGCGGGTAAATTCAGTGCCATCAAAAACACCGGTGGGGAGTGGTTTTTGTTCTGTCAGCATTAAGATGCAAACTCGGTTTCTTCGCTACGCCTAGTGAACACTTCGCAGCCATCGTCAGTCACGCAAAGCGTGTGTTCCCATTGTGCGGACAGCCGCCCGTCGCGGGTCGTCACCGTCCAGCCGTCTTTTTTGTTGAGACGGGTTTGGCGTTTGCCAGCGTTGATCATGGGTTCGATAGTGAATGTCATACCAGGTTCCAGAACCAGGCCTTCTCCCTTGCGGCCGTAGTGCAGCACTTGAGGCTCTTCATGGAAGATCCTGCCGATTCCATGCCCGCAGTACTCGCGTACAACGGAGTAGTAGTTCTTTTCTGCGTGCTGCTGAATAACGTGG
>JBGCFE010000003.1:0-11028 GCA_045106775.1 Halioglobus sp. | reverse complement strand
TGTCTGAGATGGCAAAAGATCCGCGCTTTCGGCCACTAGTCGAGAAATTTGTAGTTCGGTTGCCTGCCCAGCTGGATAGCCTGGAGCACGCTTTACAGCACGGTGACTACCGGCAGGTGAGAGATATTGCCCATTGGCTCAAAGGCACCGCAGGGACCGTGGGTTTGCACGATTTCACCGTGCCTGCTACCGAGCTAGAGGAATCTGCCCACGAAGAAGACGAAGAGTTGGTAAGTAGTAAGTTATTTTTTATCCGCGAGCTACATAATCGCATCAATCTTGACGATAACAGAGCGTCCACTTGAACGAAGTGCCACCTAGCATGCGTCCACAGTCAGCTGATTCTTCTAATGACACTTTAGAGGAGTCGTCCTCGCTGCACATTGCCGAGCTGTATTCGGAGCTTACGGCCGCCAATATTATGATGGTGGACGATGAACCGCTGTTGATGGAAGTGCTCGAGATATTGCTGGAGGAGAAGGGTTACCACAACTTCATCAAAATCGAAGATTCTCGTGAGGCGATCAGCGCCGTTGCAGAAATGCGCCCTGATGTGCTGCTGCTCGATTTGAATATGCCCAACGTCGATGGCTTTGATATTTTGAGGGCAGTGCGCAGTAACCCCGACACACAGCACATGCCGGTGATTATTTTAACCTCGTCGAGCGATTCCAAAAGCAAACTACAGGCGCTTGAGCTGGGCGCGACAGATTTTCTGGCAAAACCGGTTGATGGTAGTGAGTTGTCTTTACGTCTTCGCAATACGTTGCTGGTGAAGGCGTACCAGGAGCAGCTCACCTACTATGATTTTCTAACACATCTTCCTAACCGTAAGCTGTTCATTGATCGCCTTGATTGGTTGCTGGCAAAGTCCAAGCGTGATTCCAATCGGGTGGCGGTTGTCAAAATCGGCTTAGATAGATTTAAAAAAATAAACGATTCTCTTGGTCCTGCGCTGGCTGACAGGGTGCTTCAGGAGGTGTCGGAGCGTTTAATGGCTACGGTGCGCGAGAGCGACGTTGTCTCTCGCTTAGGGTCCTATGATCTGTGGCGGCAGTTGGGCCGGGTAGGTGGCGATGAGTTTTCGATAGCGCTTACCGGTTTAGATACCAGCTCAGATGCGCAGTATATCGCCGCGCGAATACATGAATCGCTCACAAAAATCATTCGCGTTGAACACCACGAGCTGTACCTAACCGCCAGCATAGGCATAGCGGTGTACCCCGACGACGGCACAGAGACTGACAAGCTGATAAAGAATGCGGGCGCTGCCACTGAGTATGCGAAGCAACAGGGCCGCGGCCTCACTCAGTTTTATTCCAGCGAAATTAATGCGCACTCGCGGCGGCGACTGAGCATGGAAGCTGCTCTGCGCAAGGCAATAGAGCAGGAAGAGTTCGTGTTGCACTTTCAGCCAAAAATTCATTCGCTGACCGGCGAAGTAACCGATTGTGAAGCACTTATTCGGTGGGAGTCACCAGAGTTAGGGTTAGTGGGCCCCGGTGAGTTTATTGAGTTAGCCGAAGAGGCCGATCTTATTATGCCCATTGGCGAGTGGGTTCTGTTTGAGGTGTGCCGGCAGCAGGTTCTCTGGAAGCGTGAGGGCGTGTGTGATGTGAAGGTGTCTGCCAATGTGGCAGGCGTGCAGTTTGGTAAGGGCAGCCTTAAGCACGTGGTGAAAGAGTGTTTGGATGCATCGGGTATCAACCCAGAGAAGCTCAATCTCGAAATCACTGAGACAATGTTAATGACCAATGCCGAAGGGTTGTTGAGTCTTTTGCATGATATTCGTGCGATGGGCCCGAGTTTTTCTATCGATGATTTTGGTACCGGTTATTCTTCACTGGCTTACCTAAAACGGTTCCCGGTGGAAGAATTGAAAATCGACAGATCGTTTATTGTTGATTTGCCAGGCGCTGTCGACGATCAGGCGATTGTGCGCGCGATTATTGCAATGGCGCATACGTTAGATTTGTCGGTTGTGGCTGAGGGTGTTGAGGAGTTGGCGCAATTCAACTTCTTAAAGCAGGCCGGTTGCGATGTGATTCAGGGGTACTACTTCAGTAAGCCGCTACCTGCTGATGAATTTGCAGCGTTTGTTGGGCGATTCCCGGCTAGATAAACGCATTACTGTTTAACATTGTCTCGAACAATGCGCTGTTTTTGGCGGTTCCAGTCTCTGTCTTTTTCGGTGTCACGCTTGTCGTGCGCTTTCTTGCCTGTCGCCAACGATAGCTTGGCTTTCACCAAATGACCTTTCCAGTACAGCGAGGTGCACACGCAGGTTTGGCCTTTTTGAGAAGTGGCCGCCAAAATCTTGGCGAGCTCTTTTTTATGCAGCAGCAGTTTACGGGTGCGGGTTGGATCAGTGACGTAGTGGGTAGATGCGGTGTTCAGGGGGATAATGTGCGCCCCCAGTAAAAACGCTTCACCGTCTTTCATCAGCACATAGGAGTCAGCCAAATCGGCCTTCCCCATGCGCAGGCTTTTCACTTCCCAGCCCGATAACGCAATGCCAGCTTCAAAATCGTCCAACAGAGCGTAGTCAAACCTTGCCCGCTTATTCTGGGCAATCACGTTATCGGGTTTTTTGTGCTTCTTCTTGGACATGCGGCGCATTATACGGTGCGCCAGCGCAGGGGAAAGGTTAATCTTTCTCTTTCAGCATAGTCAGATAGAAATACGTTTGATGTCAGTGAGGCAACAAGACAGGTGGCAAAGCAGAACAACCTTTGTTCTGGCGCTCTCGGCGTCAGCGGTTAGCCTGGGTAATTTGTGGCGTTTTTCTTACCTTGCGGGTGAGCACGGTGGCGCTCCCTTCGTGGCGGCCTACGTGTTGTGTCTGGTTTTGCTGGCAGTGCCAGTGTTGGTTGCAGAGGTTGTGCTGGGCAGCCACGGCCGCGGTGGCCCGGTTAAGGCCATTGTGCAGGCGGCTGATCGCTCGCTGCGCTGGCGCGGCTGGGGTGCGTTGGGCGTATTGGCCTGTATTACCGGGGTGTTGGTGCTGACATTTTATGTGGTGGTAGCGGGCTGGGGTATTGCCTATATCGGGTTTATGTACGATGGCACGTTTGCATCCGCCAGAGCAGGGGAGGTGGGTGAGCACTTTGAGCGCTTTCTGGCATCGCCCAGATCGCAGGTGTACTGGCTCAGCGTATTTTTGATGATGACATCGGCAGTCGTCATTATTGGCGTTCGCAGAGGCCTTGGCCTGCTCGTTTGGCTTATTGTGCCAGGCTTAATCGCGCTGCTGGGTTTTCTTATTACGTTTGGCTTTGACAACGGCGACATGGCGGCAACTCGCGAGTTTCTGTTCTCCACACGCGCAATCGACTTTACGCCCAATGCTGCTCTGGCTGCACTGGGTCATGCGTTTTTCACGCTGGGTGTCGGTGTAGGCACAGGTATCTGCTACGGCGCCTATGCGCCAGAGCGCATTCCCATCGGGCGCTCGGTGGTTGCCGTGGCGGTGTTTGATACCGTTGTGGGCCTGCTGGCTGGCCTGGCGATTTTTCCTATTGTGTTTGCCAACAATATGGAGCCCGCCGTTGGGCCCGGTTTATTGTTTGTTAGCCTGCCCTACGCGTTTGGCAACATTATGCAGGGCGAGCTGTTCGGGGCGGGTTTTTTCACGCTGATGGTGATAGCGGCGTGGGGTTCGGCCGTTGCCATTATGGAGCCGGTGGTGGCGGCGGTTTCGCAGGCATTGCGGCTGTCCCGTTTTACGGCCGTCATGCTGGTTGGCTCGCTAGTTTGGTTGCTATGTTTAGCGGTGGTTGCGTCTTTCGATCCCTTTGCGCAGGCACAGTGGTTCGGAAATCGAAACCTATTTGCTATTTTGGATACGCTAACGGCTGAAACGTTGCTGCCTCTGGTATCGTTGCTTACCGCCATTTTTGTTGGATGGCGCATTCGGCCTGAGATTCTTAAGCTGCAACTCGATAGAGAGTCTGGCATCTTTTTTTGGCTATGGCGTTTTTCACTGAGGTTCGTGGTGCCGCCAGCCATTGTGCTGCTGATGCTTGCACCTCTGTTTTTGTGGCAAATGTAGTTTTTTTGTTATGACAACTATTAATCGCAGTGCCTTACTGCCCTACAGTGCCAGCCAGCTCTTTGATCTGGTTTGTGATATTGAAGCCTACCCCCAGTTTATGGATGGCTGTGCGGGTGCTGAAGTGCTTCGGCGTGACGCCGGCGTAATTGAGGCGCGGCTAGATTTGGCCAAGGGTGGTATCCGGCAAAGTTTCAGTACGCGCAATGCGCTGGTGCCCAACGAGTCCATGACCTTGGAGTTGATCGATGGGCCATTTGATTCCTTTGCCGGCCGTTGGGATTTTCAAGTGCTGGGTGATGCCGGCGCGAAGCTAAGCCTTCACTTGGAATTTGCCTTTAACAATGCAGTGCTGGGTGCCGCAGCATCGCGTTTGTTTGATAAAGTAACTGGCAATTTAGTGGATGCCGTTGGGCAGCGCGCTCAACAGGTTTACGGCTAGCGCTATCGAGCAAACAACGATTTTGGAAAGACGAGTTCAGGAACATGAGTAACGAAAACACAATTTCGGTAGAGGTAGCCTATGCTTTGCCCCATAAGCAGGCGCTACTGACGCTAGACGTTGCCGAAGGTACTACCGCCCTAGAAGCTGCTCAGCAGTCGGGCGTGGCGGCGCAGTTTGAAAACGTGAACTTGGAAGATGCCAAGTTTGGCATCTTTGGCAAAGTTGTGGCGCCTACCCAAAAATTAAAGCCAGGGGACCGTGTCGAAATTTATCGCCCGCTGATAGCTGATCCGAAAGAAGTGCGCAAAGCCCGTGCAGCGCGTGCTAAAGAACGCCGATCATCAGAAGCGGAATAGCCCCCTAGCTGGCGCTTTCTTCTTCCTGTTCTCCCTCTTCCTCTTTAGCGGCGGCGGGGCCACCAAACGCAGCGGGTATGAAATCACCCGACACATCCTTAAGCGCATCACCCTCAAACTCAACCTGCAGGCGTGTTTCGCTCAACACGTCTAAACCATTGCGCTTTACGTACACGTAGTCCCAACGCTCCTCGTTAAAGGTATCTTCAACCAGCGGAGTGCCAAGTATGAAGCGCACCTGACGACGGCTCATGCCGGGCTTGAGCTGATCGACAATTTCCTGCGTGATGATATTGCCTTGCTCAACGTCGATCTTGTAGACCCCGGGGAAGCCAACAAAGCCACAGGCGGTTAAAAAGGCGCTAGTGAAGACAAGGGTTAAGGCGAGAATCAGAGTACGCATTGGGTAAAACTTCCACTTCGTTGTAGGCGGTGGCATGATAACCCTCCCTAGGCGCGCAGAGAACCCCCGATCATGAGCGAGCAAAATCAAGAGCTTCGCAAAGCTGGCCTGAAGGTCACACTGCCGCGGGTCAAGATTCTCGAATTGTTGGAGTCTTCTCAGGGCGGCGCTGCCCACATGAGTGCTGAAGATGTCTATCGAGCGCTATTGGAAGCGGGTGAAGATGTTGGTTTAGCAACGGTATACAGGGTGCTAACGCAGTTTGAGACAGCTGGTCTGGTGGTTCGGCACAACTTTGAGTCTGGCCACTCAGTGTTTGAAATGGCGTCAGACGAACACCACGACCATATGGTGTGTATGGAGTCTGGTGAGGTCATCGAGTTTAATGACCCGGTGATCGAGCAGCGCCAGAAAGAAATTGCTGAATCTCACGGCTACAGCATCGTTGATCATTCTCTGGTGCTGTACGTTAAGAAAAAGTAAGTTTGCGGCATTCTTGGGCTAGTTAGCCAGCCTATTGGTTCGGGTTAGGACTGCAGCATCTCCTTGGCGTGTGCCAATGTCTGCTTGGTGATTTTGACGCCGCCTAACATACGCGCAATCTCCTCTACCTTTTCATCCTCGGCCAGTTTTTGCAGGCTGGTTTCAACGCTGTCTTTGCTAGTGGTTTTAGACACCTGCAGGTGCTGATGGCCTTGGGCTGCCACTTGCGCCAAGTGCGTTACGCACAGCACCTGCGCACTGCTGGCCATGTCCTGTAGAAGTTTTCCAACGACTTCTGCCACCGCGCCGCCAATGCCTACATCCACTTCATCAAATACCATGCTGGGTACAGTTCCCCCGCTGGCGGTTACTACCTGAATGGCCAGGCTAATACGCGATAACTCACCGCCAGAAGCGATTTTACCCAGCGGCTGTTTGGCAGCGCCTTTGTTGGTGCTGATCAGAAACTCAATATCTTCGTTGCCGTGGGGGTGAGGGTCGGTACTTTTTAGCGGTTGCAGGCTTAGCTCCATCTCGCACTGCTCCATCGCCAGTGTGGCGAGAATTTTGGCGGTGGCCTTGACCAGCTTTTTAGCGGCGGTGGCGCGTTGCTTGCTGAGTTTCTTAGCATCTTTTGCGTAGGCGGTGGCTAAATCCAGCATCGACTGCTCAAGCTCTGCAATGCGTTCGGTACCGTCGGCCAGTGCTTTAAGCTCTTCACTCAACTCTGCGTGCCGCTCTGCCAGCTGTTCTGGCAATACGCGGTGTTTACGCGCGATGTCGTAAATACTCTCTAGCCGGCGCTGCACACCGCCCAATCGCTCTGGATCCACCTCTACGCTGTCGATATGGGCCTGTACTTCTATCTTCGCTTCAGCCAAGGCGATAGCTGCCGAGTCTAATAGCTCTCGAGCGTTAGCCGCCGCGGGTGTGCTGTGGTTTTCGCCTTCCAATAGCAGCAGCGCCTGGCGGGCACCGCTTTCTTGAGATTCGCAAAGCTCCAGAGATTGGTGCGCGTCATGCAAAATACTCTCGGCATTGGCGAGCAGCTTTTGCTCTTGCTCCAGCTTGCCTAGTTCGGTGTCTTGCAGTTCGAGCGCATCTAACTCGTCAACTTGATAAGCCAGCAGCTGGGCTCTAGCGGTGCGCTCGTCTGAGGCACCTGCCAATAGCTCAAGCTCGCGTTTTTTGCGCAGCCATTCTGATGCCGTTTGCTCAACGGTGCGCGTTAGCGCCTGATGACCGGCGTAGGCATCCAGTAGTTCGCGTTGGAAGGGCTTACGCAGCAATGATTGATGCGCGTGCTGGCCGTGAATGTCGATAAGCAGGCTGCCTAGCTCTGCGCAGTCTTGCAACGTGGCCACGCTGCCGTTGATATAGGCGCGGCTACGGCCTTCGGTAGTGACGACGCGGCGCAGCAGGCATTCCTGCGCCGTAGCCGAATCGCTCAGGTCGCGCTCGGCCAGCCATTGCTGCGCAGCGGGAATGGCCGCGATATCAAATTCAGCGTTAATTTCGGCGCGATCGCACCCATGGCGCACCGCTTTAGGGTCTGCACGGTTGCCAAGGCACAGGCCTAGCGCGTCGAGCATAATCGATTTACCGGCACCGGTTTCGCCGGTAATTACCGTCATGCCTGGTGAGAATTCCATCTCCAGTGCCGAGGCAATGGTGTAGTTGCTGATATTGATGTGAGTGAGCATGCTGACTCCTGCCGAACCCTAGTTCCCTAACCCGCCGGGGTAGGCGTTGTTATACCCCAGAACCGTGCGCGGGTGAACAGCACTGCAGCGGTCTCGCGCCATTGCTGGGCGTCGGATTTTGTAAATTAAGTGGGCTGTGATACAAGAATGCCTACAGTTGAAGAGTAACAAGACGCGATACTGATCAATGGCACACGTAGAGATTTCAGACAGGGCAAGCATACTGCTGAAGACGCTGGTTGAGGCGCATATACGCGACGGTCAACCGGTTGGGTCTGGCACGCTGCAAAAAGCGTCTGGCCTGCCCGTAAGCGCGGCGACTATTCGTAATGTGATGTCTGATTTAGAGGAGCGCGGGTATCTACATTCCCCGCATACGTCTGCGGGGCGCGTGCCTACTGCTGCGGGCTATCGATTGTTTGTCGATAGCCTGTTGCAGGTGCAGCCACTTGAAGATCTTGCGGTGTCTACATTGCGTGAGCAGTTGAACCCCAATAAATCGGCCACCGAGCTAGTGCAGTCAGCATCTAGCTTACTTTCCACGATTACCGCTCAAGCCGGGTTGGTGACGGTGCCCAGGCAGGAAGAAAACCAACTGCGGCAGGTAGAGTTCTTGCCGCTGTCGGGTGACCGCGTACTGGTGATTCTCGTGATCAATGAGCGCGAGGTTCAAAATCGCATCATTCAAACGCAACAGGCCTTTTCGGAAGAGCAGTTGCGCGCCTGTGCGGCAATGGTTAATCAGCGCTTTGCCGGACAATCGCTTAACCTCGCCAAAGAGCGCATTGTGCAAGAAATGCGTGAGGCTAGAACCACCATCGACAGCTACATGGAAAAGTCGTTGAACCTGGCAAGCCAGGCGTTGGATCAGGAAGATCCAGCAGACGAATACGTGCTGGCCGGCGAATCCCGGTTACTCGATAGCGCTGGCGTTGAAGAAATCGACAAGCTGCGTGATTTGTTCGACACCTTTGAGCAGAAAAAAGATCTTCTACACCTGCTGGAGCGCTGTACCCGCGCAGACGGCGTACAAATCTTTATTGGCCAGGAAGCCGGCTATGAGGTTTTTGACGACTACAGTGTGGTGACAGCGCCCTACACAGACGGCGCTCAAACCGTGGGTGTTTTAGGTGTTATCGGCCCTCAGCGCATGGCTTACGAGCGCGTGATTCCCATTGTCGATGTTACGGCCAAGATGCTCAGTTCAGCACTCTCCAGCTAGATCAATCACACCCTCGAAATTTCCTCTTTTATTCCCTTGAAATCGTTTGGGTAGCCCCCATATCGGCAGCAGGTTAGGGCGCTAATGGCGCACAGGGCTACACCATCAACGAATAGAACACTGGGTAACGGAGCTAAGCGTGGCAGATCAAGAAAAACAGAACCCTGAATCTGAAGAACTAAACGAGCAAGCGCAGGCGCAACAGCCTGACGCTGAGAGCGCGCCTGCATCGGATGGCTCTAATGAGGCAGTCATTGATGGTTCTGAATTGGAACTTACAGTGGAAGAGCGGATTTTGCAGCTGGAAGATGAGTTGCTAGGCGCCAAAGATGATGCACTGCGAGCGCAGGCTGAGGCCCAGAATGCGGGCCGCAGAGCCGAACAGGATGTGGAGAAGGCGCGCAAGTTTGCGCTGGAGCGTTTTGTGGGTGATTTGCTGCCTGTTGTGGATAATCTGGAGCGTGCGCTGGAGTCAGCTGCGGGTGATGAAGAGGCCGTGAAGCCCATCGCCGAGGGCGTGGAATTGACCCTCAAGAGTTTTGTGGACGCGCTGGCCAAGTTCAATGTGGCGGTGGTTAGCCCTGACGGCGAGCCTTTCGACCCGAATCTGCACCAGGCAATGAGCATGATCGAAAACCCCGATGTAGAGCCCAACACTGTTATCGCAGTGATGCAAAAGGGCTACACACTCAATGGCCGGCTGATTCGGCCTGCCATGGTGATGGTGAGTAAAGCCGCTAGCTAGCTGAACATCAGATTTAGTCGGTTTTGGCCTTGAAAGCACAGCGCTAGAACCCATATAGAAAACAACGTTATTGAAGTGGCGGGTAGCCCGCCAAGTAAACTGGAGAAGCACAATGGGTAAGATAATTGGTATTGACCTGGGAACCACCAACTCCTGCGTTTCGGTGTTGGACGGTGGCAAGCCCAAGGTAATCGAAAATGCGGAAGGTGATCGCACCACGCCGTCGATTGTGGGTTACACCGAAGATGGCGAGATTTTGGTAGGCCAGAGCGCAAAGCGCCAGGCGGTGACCAACCCCGAGAACACGCTGTACGCCGTTAAGCGCCTTATTGGCCGCAAGTTCAAAGACGAAGTCGTACAAAAAGACATCAAGATGGTGCCTTACAAAATCATTGCTGCCGATAATGGCGATGCCTGGGTAGAAGCCCGGGGCGAAAAGATGGCGCCACCGCAGGTCTCTGCTGAAGTGCTGCGTAAAATGAAGAAGACTGCTGAGGAGTATCTTGGCGAGCCGGTCACTGAGGCCGTGGTGACAGTGCCTGCTTATTTTAACGATTCGCAGCGCCAGGCGACTAAAGACGCCGGCAAGATCGCAGGGCTTGAAGTAAAGCGCATCATTAATGAGCCTACCGCGGCTGCACTAGCTTACGGTATGGACAAAGCGTCTGGCGATCATACGATTGCTGTGTACGACTTGGGTGGTGGTACGTTTGATATCTCCATCATTGAGATCGCAGAAGTTGATGGCGAGCACCAGTTTGAAGTGCTTTCAACTAACGGTGACACATTCCTCGGTGGTGAAGACTTCGACCTGCGCCTGATCGAATACTTGGCGGACGAGTTCAAGAAAGAAAGCGGTATCGATCTGCACAATGATCCACTCGCACTGCAGCGTCTGAAAGAGGCGGCAGAAAAAGCGAAGATCGAATTGTCTAGCTCACAACAGACTGAGGTGAACCTGCCTTACATTACTGCGGATGCCTCAGGGCCCAAGCACTTGGTGGTTAAGCTTAGCCGCGCCAAGCTCGAGTCATTGGTTGAAGAGTTAGTGTTACGTTCGATGGAGCCGGTAAAGACTGCGCTGAAAGATGCAGGCCTTTCGCCTTCAGAAATCGACGACGTAATTTTGGTCGGCGGTCAGACCCGTATGCCGATGGTACAGACGCAGGTTGCGGATTACTTCGGCAAAGAGCCGCGCAAAGATGTAAACCCTGATGAAGCGGTTGCTATGGGCGCCTCTATCCAAGGTGCGGTGCTGGCTGGTGATGTAAAAGACGTACTGTTGTTAGACGTGACACCACTGACACTGGGTATTGAAACAATGGGTGGTGTAGCTACGCCATTGATTGAGAAAAACACTACGATTCCAACCAAAAAATCGCAGACTTTCTCAACGGCTGAAGACAACCAGTCTGCTGTAACCATTCACGTGGTGCAGGGCGAGCGTAAGCAGGCAGCGGGTAACAAAAGCCTGGGCCGTTTTGATCTGGCAGACATTCCTCCATCGCCACGCGGCATGCCGCAGATTGAGGTAACGTTTGATTTGGATGCCAACGGTATTCTGAACGTGTCGGCGCAAGACAAAGCCACCGGTAAAGAGCAGTCGATTCGTATTACTGC
>JBGCFE010000029.1:0-22034 GCA_045106775.1 Halioglobus sp. | reverse complement strand
GCTTTATCTTTTACGTTAGCAACCACGGCCTAGGCTCCTTTGGGTAGTTCGAGTTGTACTGAGCCTTGCATGTGCATGCCCCAGATATTGTTTTCGCCCATCACGCTGATATCAACGGTGCCATTGTCGGCATCGACCGCAGTGATTTCTCCGGTCATGGTCATTACCATGCCCGGCAAGTTGGGCGCGCCAAGGCGTAAGTCTACTTTTTTGACAACGGCCTCTGGGCCGCTCCAATCGGTTGCGTAGCGGGTCATGAAGCCCTGGCTGGTCAGGATGTTCATGAACACGTCTGGCAAGCCTTGGGCCACTGCTTCGGCCTTATCGTGATGCACAGACTGAAAGTCGCGTGTGGCAATGGCGCCGCCAACAACCAGGCCTGTTGTGATGTCGATATCTACCGGCGCCAGCTTGTCACCGACAGTGACGGCGGAGCAGGAAAGTGTTGTATGTTCGCTCATAGTCTCTCTCCTCAGGCTGGGTAGAATTGTGGCAGCATGGATTTTTCGTCAATCTGCTCAACCTTGCCGTTGACCTTCATGCCGATGTGCACATCTGCGGGTTCGCAGCCCACGATATTGGAGACGATGTTGGTCCCTTCACCCAGCTTGATGACAGCGCAAACCAGCGGGTATTGATACCCTGGAATTCTGGGGTGATTGATTTCGGTGTGGCTGAGAATTTCACCTTCCAGTGTAGACTCTATTGAATCCCACTCCATCGATTGGCACTTGCCGCACATGGGTCGGGGAGGGTGGCGCAGTGTTTGGCAGTCTTTACAGCGTTGGATGAGCACCTTGCCTTCGTCGCAGGCGTCCCACCACCACTTGTTGTCATGGCCACGTGGAGACCCGATGCGGGTAGGTACTTCCAAACCGGCGTCGGCGGTACCGCCAGCGGCAGGCTGATCAGCAGGAATAAATTTCAATACTTTGAAGCGCTGTGTGCCGATCACGTCGCCGTGTTGATCGGTGAAGGTCGCCAGCGTCTCAGTGAAGTAACCGGGCCCGCGAGCCGTCGTTTTGCGCTCTGAAATGTTATCGATCGTCACCTCTGCGTAGATAGTGTCGCCGATACCCACTTCTTTTGTGTATTCCTGCGTTACGTTGGTGCCCAGCACACCGGTGTAACCGTGCGCGTCGAGTATTTCGAACATGTCGGTCATTGCGGTTGACGCGCGACCTTGAGTCACGCTGAAACCTTCCTGACCCCATACGTACATCATAGCGGGGGGCGAAATGGTTTTGCCTCTGCTGCTTGCCGCGGCCCAGTCTTCGTCCAGGTAGGCTGGGTTTTCATCACCGATCACTTCGCACCAGTGGCGAATCATGGCGTGGTTTACGGCGTCTTTTGCCGGCTCTCTGGCGCAGACTTCTCGCCCTACGAAGGCGTAGATTTGGTCTTCCAAAGCTTTAATGTCGTCAGCTGACATCGGCGATGTCTCCTGTATTTTAAAATCCCGAAAGTGGGAATGTTGTGTGTTATCGGTGCGTTGGCATGCCCAGGCCGTGGGTGGCTACCAGCCCACGCAGTACTTCAACAACGCCACCACCGAACGTGTTAATGGTTGCGCGGCGGTACTCGTGTTCTAAATCGCCGTGCAGTACAGCGCCTGCACTGCCAGCCGCTGCGAGCGAGTGTGGCCCAACCACGTCCATTAGCAACCTGCATATCTCCAGCATGATCTCTGTCGAGTACACTTTGATTGCCGATGGGAAAACTGCGTCCATCTCCTGCTGGTCCAAGCTCCATGACATACGGGCGTTCATCACTCGCATGGCTTCCAGATGAGCATAGACTTCAGCCAGACTACGTTGCGCAGTTGGGTCATCTATTACGCGCAGACCACTGGCATTTTTTGTCGCTCGCGCCCAGTCCAGCGCTTCGCGGAATATCTTCCAACCCTGAATACCCCAGGCTGCAAGACCTACACGCTCGTGGTTAAGCTGCTCTGTGATTAGGCGCCAGCCGCCGTTTTCCTCGCCGATAATCATATCCAGCGGCACTTTAACGTCAGTGTAATAACTGACGTTAGTGCGCACGCCACCTAAGGTGTGGATAGGGCCGAATGAGAAGCCTGGATCTTTTGTGTCGGCAACAAGAATGGAGATGCCTTTATGCTTCTTGGCATCAGGGTCGGTGCGCACCGCAAGCCAAACGTAATCGGCGCCTTCAGCGCCACTGGTGTATACCTTGTTGCCATTGACGACGTAGTGGTCGCCATTTTTCACGGCGGCGGTAGTCAGGGCCGCCAAATCAGTGCCGGCGCTAGGTTCGGTGTAACCGATGCTGAAGTGCAGTTCACCGTTGGCTATGCCGGGCAAGAAGCGCTTTTTTTGCTCCTCAGTGCCGCGACTCATAATGGCTGGGCCAACAGTATTAAGCGTTACAAAGGGGGTAGGGGCCCCTGCCAGTAGCGCTTCTTCATACCGTATTAGCTGCTCGCTTTCGGTTAGCCCGCGGCCACCGAATTCTTCTGGCCAGCCCACGGCCAGCATCTGGTCTTTGCCTTGCTGCCGAATAAGCTCTTTGTATAGGTCGCCACTTTCGGCATTGCGCAACTCGTCGCGGTGCTCAGGCTTGATGAGGTTGGAAAAGTAGGCGCGAAACTCTTTGCGCAACTCCCGCTGGGTTTCAGTGTAATCGACGAACATGGGGGTGCTCCTGTTGATTCGTTTGACTATAATATTGATTTTGAATTCAAATTCAACTATTTTGTCTCACATGGCCAATACAACGACCACATCAGCCACCTCAACCTCCACGCAGACTGGTTCAAGCTCTACCGGGAAAGAGGGTCAGCAGGGCAGCCAAGCACAGCGCGGAACCGGTGCTCGCAGTGCTCGGGGTGAGCGGGCGCGTGCTGGGCTCAAGGCCGCAGCACTGGTGGTGCTGGAAAGGCAGGGCTATCACAAAATGCGCATAGCCGATGTGACAACCGAGGCCGGCGTTGCCCAGGGGTTGTTCTACCACTATTTCAAAGATCTGAAGTCCTTGACGGTAGAGGTGCTCACTGATTTTGCGCAGGCGAGCAACGACCCACAGGCAATTGAAAAGGATGTGCCCAAGGGAGACTGGTATGCGCGTATCTACGCGCATAATCTGCTGGTAGTGAGAAGTTATGCAAAAAGGCCCGGCGTCATGCGCTGCCTCTTGCAACTGGCCGATGAAGAACCTGAGTTTTCAGGCATGTTGCGAGAAACCTATCGCAACCAGCTCATGTGGTTAGTAGAACGTATGCCAAAACTGTTTCCTGACACCAAGTTTAAAAAGCATCAGGCGCTGATGGTGGTGTATTCACTGGCCGGCATAGGCGAGGGCCTGATGCGCGAGCACTTTATCAACGAGAGCAAAACCTTAGGCGCGGCGAAGTTATCAGTTGAAGAAATAGCAGAGTTGTTAACCACTATGTTTTATCGCGCGCTGTTTCTGGCTCACCCGGAGCAGGCGCAACTTAACTACACACGTAATTTGGCCACGATGGCCCGAACACACTGAGGCAATAACCATGGATTTCAATTTTTCCGATGATCAAAATGCGATACGCGAATTGGCATATCAGATATTTACTGATCGGGCGACAGATGAGTTTATGTTGGCATTTTCACGCGGTGACGATACCTATGATGAAACACTATGGCAGACACTTGCTGAACAGGGTTTGCTGGGTATCGCCGTACCTGAGAGTGCAGGCGGTACCGGTTTGGGGCTGATCGAGCTGTGTCTGATGTTGGAAGAACAGGGTCGTCGCGTAGCGCCGGTGCCGCTGTTTGCATCGTTGGTATTGGGCGGGCTGCCGCTGGTAGAGTTTGGTAGCGAAGCACAACAGCAGCGTTACCTGCAGCCAATGGCAGAGGGCAAGCTGAAGCTGAGTGCAGCGATAGCAGAGCTTGGAATGAACGTAGCGGTGGCTACCGACGTGCAGGCCAAGAAGACTGACAATGGCTGGGTGCTAAATGGCGATAAGGCCGTTGTGCCCGACGGTGCAGTAGCCGATGTGATGCTGGTACCGGCCACTGATGAGCAGGGCAATACTTCGATATTTTTGGTAGAGACGTCCTCCACAGGCGTTGGCGTTACACCTGTAGAGCTGGGGTTACAGGGCGAGCGGGCGGCTAACCTTGCTCTGGCAGACGTTGCGGTTAATGATGATGCAATGCTGGGTGCGGTAGGCCAGGGCCAGGAGATTCTGGAATGGGTTGAGCAGCGCGCTAACCTCGGCCATTGCGCGCTGCAGGTTGGGGTGACTGAAGAAGCAATGAAGCGCACGGCAGCATACGTTACTGAGCGTAAACAGTTTGGTGTGTCACTGGGATCTTTCCAGGCCCTTGCGATGCGCATGGCGGACAGCTATATCGATGTTGAGGGCATTCGGTCAACCTACTGGTTGTCTCTGTGGCGGCTAAGTGAAGGCCAGGATGCCCGCGCTGAAGTACGCGCAGCGAAGTGGTGGGCGTGTGATGCCGCGCACCGCGTGGTGTGTACTGCGCAGCACTTACATGGCGGCATAGGTGTGGATGTCGAGTACCCAATACATCGCTTCTATTTAATGGCCAAGCGAATAAGCCATTCACTGGGCAATGCAAACCAGCAGCTTGAGAAACTGGGTGCGCTGCTTGCCAGTGACGACAGCCTGGGCTTTCGCGCCTTAGAAATCTGATCGGGAAATTGTCGACCATGACCGACGAAGCCTTATTGCAGCGGATTGATCGCCTGGAATCGCTCGACGAGATCAGGCAACTGGTTGCCAAGTATTCATTATCGTTAGATATGCGCGATCTGGACGCGCACGTGAATCTCTTTGCTCATGATATCCGCGTGAGCCGCGAGGCGGTGGGACGCGCACATTTAAAACGGTGGTTGGATGACACCCTGCGCCTGCAGTTTACGGGCACCTCTCACCACATCGGCAACCATGTGATTGAGTTTGACGACCCTGATCATGCGCATGGCGTTGTGTACTCGAAAAATGAGCATGAAACGCCCTGTGAGAACGGTGACACAGAGTGGGTCATCATGCAGATGCTCTACTGGGACAATTACGAGCGCATTGACGGGCGCTGGTTTTTCCGTCGTCGGCTGCCGTGTTATTGGTACGCCACTGACCTGAACAAGCCGCCAGTGGGCGATGATAAAATGCGTTGGCCAGATCGCGAATCCTATGAAGGCGCGTATCATGCATTGTGGCCAAGCTGGAAAGAGTTTTGGGCCAACCCCCCAGGTGAAGATGCCGCCCAAGTGGCTGAACCCGCCCCCCTGGATAAGTTTTTAGAGACTATGCGGCGCGGAGAACCCGAGCCGAAAATACGCGTTCGTTAGGAAATCCTATGGCATTGTTTGAACCAGTAACCTTAGGCGCACTGCAATTGCGCAATCGCATTGTGATGGCGCCCATGACACGCAGTAGAGCGGATACGCAAGGCGTACCCACTGCGGTGATGACAGATTATTATCGGCAGCGTGCAAGTGCTGGTCTTATCGTGTCTGAGGGCATAGCGCCTTCTGCGGATGGGCTTGGGTACTGTCGCACACCCGGTCTTTACAGCGCCGAGCAGATCACCGCCTGGCGTAAGGTGACGGACGCTGTCCATGAGGCCGGTGGTCTCATCGTTGCTCAGATAATGCATGTTGGTCGCGTGGCCTCTGCGCTGAACAAACCTGCCGGCAGTGAGACCGTTGCGCCCAGCGCCATCACCGCGAAGGGTGAAATGTTCACTGATCAGGAAGGCATGGTTGCGTTAGATGCGCCTCGTGCGCTGGAAACGGCAGAGGTTGAGGATGTGGTGCAAGAGTATCGTCAGGCCACAGAGAATGCCTATGCAGCGGGCTTTGATGGTGTGGAGTTACACTGCACCAGCGGATACTTGCCCGCGCAGTTTTTGAGCACAGGCTCGAATGCGCGAACGGATAAGTACGGCGGCTCACTTGAAAATCGCGCTCGGTTTGCGCTTGAGGTTCTCCAAGCCATGGCTAGCGTCCAAGGTTCGCAGCGGGTGGGTATGCGCATTTGCCCCGGCAATCCCTTCAACGATTTGCATGATGAAAACCCGCAAGAGACCTTTGAGTATTTGTTGGCTGAAGCCGATGCGCTAAATCTAGCCTATTTGCACGTGATTCGTATGCCCGCTGGTGGTGTAGATAACATTGAGCTTGGGCAGCGGCAATTTGGTGATAAGCTCATTGGCAACGAAAGCTATTCTTTTGAGGAAGCGACGGCGTCAGTGAAGGGTGGCGAGCTTACTGCGGTGTCATTTGGTCGCCCGTTTATCGGCAACCCCGATGTAGTAGAACGCTGGAAAGCCGGTGCCGAGCTTGCGAGGTTTGATCCTTCAAAACTCTATAGCCCAGGCGCAGAAGGGTATAGCGATTATCCGGCGCTGGTCGATTAGGTTTAAGCAAACGCTTTGCTGGCCAAACAAACCGCTAATTATTAATTAATAGGAATCTGAAATGCCCGTAACACCTGTCGACTTAGCTGGCAAAAAACTGCTCATCACCGGGCCTACGGGCCAAGTTGCTCTGCCGGTGGTTGAGGCTTTTGCAAAAATTGCAGATGTGTATGCATTGGCGCGATTCAAGAAGGCGGAAGATCGGGAAAAAATTGAAGCACTCGGCGCGAAGGTGCTCGCAGCCGATTTAGCAGACGCAGATAGTCTCAGCGTGATTCCCGCTGACATAGACTATGTGATGAACTTTGCCGTTGTTAAAAGCGGCGACTTTGATTACGACCTCGCAGCCAACGCTGAGGGTGTTGGAAACCTGATGGTGCGTTGTAAAAACGCCAAGGCCTTTTTGCACTTTTCATCAACGGCAGTTTACGAATACGTTGGTCATGATCCGCGGGCAGAAAATGCGCCGCTGGGCGACAACCATCGCGTGATGTTTCCAACCTACAGCATCTCGAAGATTGCGGCGGAAACCGTGTGTAAATTTGCTGCACATCAACATGATATTCCCACTACCATCGCGCGCTTGAGTGTGCCCTATGGCGACAACGGTGGCTGGATGTATTTTCATATGTTGATGATGCAGGGTGGTATTGCCATTGATCTGCATCCCGATAAGCCTAATTACTATAACCCGCTGCATAGCGATGACTACATCGAGAAAATTCCTTACCTGCTGGGAGCAGCAACGCAGGAGGTGACTACGGTGAATTTTGGTGGGTCGCAGCAAGTCAGTATTGAGCAGTGGTGCGAGTACATTGCCGAGTTAACTGGCTTTGAACCCGTGTTTCAAGAGAACCCGAAAGCGTTTGGCAGCTTGTGTATAGACACCACGCGGATGCATGAGCTGATCGGTGAAACGAAAGTTGACTGGCGAGAGGGTATCAGGCGCCAGCTCGAAAACCTGGCGCCAGAGGTGCTGAAGAAAGCGTAGTAGGGGGGGGTTATTTTACCGAGCCGCCGCCATCCACACTCAATAGTTGGCCGGTAATAAACGATGCGCGGTCACTGGATAGAAACACCACCGCCTGCGCTATCTCATCCGGTTCGCCAAGCCGGTTCATCACCGAGGACTTTTTGAGTCCCTCTGCAATCTTCGGTTGCTCTTCAAAGTACTTTTCTACCCCCGGGGTGCGAATCACGCCGGGCGAAACAGCATTAATGCGAATACCCTGTTGTCCGTATTCCGCTGCCGAGCTTTTTGTCAGTACATTCACACCACTCTTTGCCGCTGCGTAGGCCGTGTTGAAGGCCTGACCTTTCAAAGAGGCGTTGGAAGAAATGTTGACTATAGCGCCTCCGCCCGTCTCTAGCATGGCGGCAAGTTCGTATTTCATACACAGCCAGGTATTGGTGAGACACATTTCTATTGTTTGATCGAACACCTCGCGGTCGTATTGATGGATAGGGCCAGAGCCTCTGCTGAGTGCTGCGCTGTTGCAGGCGATATCGATGCGGCCATAGTGGGAAACTGCGGTAGCGACCATTTCCTTCACTGATGCTTCATCGCTGACATCGCCATGGACAAAAGTAGCTTGGCCGCCAGCGGCTTCGATGCTTGCTACAGTCTCTGCGCCTGTCTCTGCATTGAAGTCTGCTACGACGACTGCTGCGCCTTCGCGGGCGTAGGCCAAAGCAATGGCCTTGCCGATACCTTGGCCTGCGCCTGTCACCAATCCGATCTTGTCTTGCAAAAGAGCCATACTGTGCCTCCTAATTTAGATACTGAGTTTGTGTTTTTGGGGTTCATTAAAACGATGCCCATCATAGTGCACTGTAGCCCCAAAGGTGTATCGCTGCGTTGCCAAATTTATGTACGAAAGCGTTCGGCTTCGTGAGTGGTTAAGGTCGCACAGAGCGAGTCTTTTTACAGGTGCCGCGGCCGCAGAGTTGCGATAAGCTTCCGGTAGGGTGACGCAGGCATATTGAACGCGACGCGTATCTTTTAGCAATGCTTAGTGTGTGAAGAGAGCTCTGCATGAAAATTGACGATTATTTGAGCCGCGCCGATGTGGTTCGCTTTACGGCCAAAAGCGACTTGCATGCACTGCGGCTGGTGGTGGGCAACTGGTTGTTCATTGGTTTGATTTTTGCATTTGTTGCCCAATGGACAAACCCTCTGACGCTGTTGATTGCGGTGCCGTTGCTAGCAGGAAGGCAACTAGGCCTATCGGTTTTGATGCACGACTGCGGCCATCGCACATTGTTCCGTACACAGTGGATGAACGACGTCTTAGGCCAATGGCTGTGTGCGCTGCCGGTACTGAATGATCAACCTTCCTATGCGCGAGGCCATCTGGAGCACCATCGCCGAGCCGGCTCACATGACGACCCTGATCTGCCCAACTACGCCGCATACCCGATACCGCGCACCAGCTTTCGACGTAAGGTGGTGCGTGATCTCACCGGGCAGACGGGTTTTAAGCTGCTCAAGGCGATTGTGAAACGTGGCGCCTCAGGTGTGCTATCCCGCGAGGCCAGTCGCGGCAGTGTGGTCACTTTCAAGCAGATATTTGTACAGATAGTCATTTTTGCGGCGCTAGCGGTTGCTGGAATTGCCTGGGCGTATCTGCTTTGGGCTGTGGCTTATCTCACCGTGTTCATGCTGATTGTTCGCGTGCGACAAGTGGCTGAGCATGCCGCAGTTCCTGATCTTTACGACCCTGATGTGCGACACAATACGCGCACAGTAGACGCACCCTGGTGGCAGAAATGGGTGTTTGCCCCGTTCGGGGTTAATTACCACCTAGAGCATCACTTTATGGCCAGCGTGCCGTGTTACCGCCTCAAGGCATTGCGGCAGCATTTACTGCAGGCCGGGGCTCTTGATGACGTTCCTCGCTTCACTGGATACAAGCAGCTTATCGACCATGCCGTACTTCCTGTTTAAGCACTCCACAAGATTTTGATAGCATGGGGTGCGCGCCATAGTGGTTCAACAATCTGGTTCCAGATTTGTGGCTTTTATAGATTTTGTGGCGTTTCTTTGCGTTGCCCAGTTTTCATGTCGCCGGTTAGCTGGCGGTGGCCTTGTACGCTTTTAACGCGGCGGGGGTAGTGGGTTGCCCTGTCTCGTAATAGAGTTTCATGGCGATAGTAACGTCGGCAATGGTCTTGGTGACGAAGCCCTCTAGGGCACCACCTAACCATCGGCCAATAAAACCCCCACCCAATTCATAGCGCATAGTGGCGGTAAAACGTGTCGTGTCGGCGGTCGCTTCTTCAAGTTGATAGATGAACCAGGCCTGTTTAAAAGGCGGAGCAGGCTTGTCGCCCTTGTGCAGGTAGATACGAAACCCATGCCCTTCATTCCATTCGTCTACGGTCTCTTGTATGTAGCTTTTTTCATTGCGGTAGACGTATCGACTAGCGCCCAGCCCTTTTGCTTGCTCGCTAACAATTTCAGTGCGAACAATGCCCGGTACATAGTTGTGCGCCAGCGATAAGTCCTGCAGGTTGTTCCAGGCCTGTGAGAGTGGCACGTTGATAATCTGGGTTGCAGTGGCTTCATGGGCCATATTAAGGGCTCCTATGTGCAGCTACGCTCAGGCTTGGCCGCTGTTATCCCTGGTGTCAGCATCGACTTCTTCTCGCAGGCCAATGGGACCAAATAGCTCGGGAAATTTTCCTGTCATTCCGGCATAGAAATCACGGAAGTACTGCATATCCTGCCTTACATCACCGCTGGGTGTCATGGCCGGGCCAAATCCACCGCGCTTCGCACCCCAATCTAGAAAGGAGGGGACGATGGGTACATTTGCCTGCCTGGCGATGTGGTAGAAGCCTGATTTCCAGTAGTCTACACGGGCGCGAGTGCCCTCGGCGGGCACTACCAATACCAGCTGCTCTGCGGATTCCAGCGCAGCGACCATGTTGTCTACGATGTTCCGGCTTTCGTGGCGAATAATGGGCAGCCCGCCCATGGCGCGCATGAACGGCCCCATAGGCGGGCGAAACAGGCTGTGCTTAGCCATCCACTTTATGCGGATATCGAAGGCTGCAGCAAAGGCCATCATTAAGGGGAAATCCCAGTTGGAGGTATGCGGGGCAGCGATAAGCACGTAGCGATCTATCGGTGGCTTGGCGCCCTCAATCTTCCAGCCAAACAGGCGCAGCAGTATTCGCGCAAGGCGTCTTTTCATGGAGTGAATATACCGGAGTAAAATGCAGAGGCTACGGTTGCATAGCATGTAGGCAATGTCTAGCGTTTGCAAAATAAGCTCTGTTACAGTTCATTAATTGTTGTGTAAGTGCGCGCTGCTTGCACAGTGTGGTTCAGTTTTATCAATGGGAAGGGAGAAGAACCGTGGGTAAGTTTGACGGGCAGTCTGTGGTTGTAACAGGTGGCGCCAGCGGCATAGGTGAAGCTACCGTACGCGGTATCGTGAGTGCGGGCGGCAGTGTTGTTGTGGCCGATTTACAAGAAGAGCAGGGGCGTGCGTTGGTTGAAGAGCTGGGCTCAGCGGCCACTTTTATTGCCACCGATGTCACCATTGAAAACGATATAGCTGCGGCCGTGGCATTGGCCGAAAGCAGGTACGGCCCGTTGACCGGCATGGTGAATAACGCGGGTATTGTTGGCGCTGTCGGATCGATAATGGATACGCCCGTTGAGGCTTATGACAAAACTATGGCAATTCTGTCTCGAGCCGTGTTTCTTGGAACAAAACATGCCGCGCGGGCGATGGCTAAAAACAAGAAGGGCGCGATTGTGTCTTTAGCCAGCACGGCGGGAGTGATGGGGGGGCTGGGGCCACATGTTTACACTATGGCAAAGCACGGTGTAGTAGGCCTGACAAAGTCCGCGGCTGCGGAGCTTTCGTCCCATGGTGTTCGCGTGAATGCGGTAGCACCTGGTGGAACTGTAACGCCCATGACTAATGCGCTGGGCGACAACACGCCTGAAACAACAGCTGCGATGATTGCTTCTACATCGCCATTAGGTTTTGCCTGTATGCCGCAGGACATCGCGCAAGGGATTATGTATCTATTGAGTGATGATGCGCGCTACGTGACGGGGCATACGCTGGTGATTGATGCAGGGGAGACTACGGGTAGCCAACAACCGCCGTTCTTTTCGCAAGATGCCGATGTATTGTTGCATGCTGGCCAACGCGAAAGCGATTGAGCGATTTAGCGATAGAAAAAGGGCGCCTGCAGGCGCCCATTTAAAAAGACTACTCTTCGAGTATGAGTGTTTCGCCTACCTGCGCAGCGGCGATATCCTCATCACAGAAGGGAAACCTTACCCAGCGCTTTTCTGAGTACTCTCTTGTTTGATCGCCGTAATAGGGCGAGGCCGGATCAGTACTTTGTGAGTGCGTGAGTATGGTGTCGGCAATAGGGCAGTCTGATTCGTCCCAGGTAACCACTTGTATATAGGAGTTGCCGCTACCGGGGTTGCGATAGCCGCCATCACGTAGGCCTGCACTGATGGCACCAAAGACACCCATGGTGCCGGCGCCGCCGTGGATAGGGATGTTCTCGCCGTTTCGCTCCAGAAACTGCACTTCGCCCCAGGGCGCATCCATCGCCACATTATTGGCTGCCAACCGCTCGGCAGCTGTTATGAGCGAGCGGCCTACTAGCTCAACAGTCGTTGGCTCGCTGGCATCCACGCCCCGCGGTGTGGCTATTGGCTCGGCAGGGTCGAAATCAACCGTCCAGAAAGACTGATCGCCTATCACGTTTTGAAAGTCGTCACCGATTGCTCGGCGTAACGCAGCCCAGTACTCGGTAAACACCTGTGCGCCCACGCTATCCACGTTGACTCTACGATCCCAGGCCGCGAGCACGGTGCACGCTTCGTCAAGCATCTCTAGCTGGGCCATGCTGACATCGGCCGGTGGCATTGCAGCGAAGGTAGTGCAAATGGCCAGTGTGTCATCAAGAGCTACTTCTGCGCCATACACTCTGTTGTTGTACATGAGATCTTTCATGGTCTGCAGATCAAACATCGGCGTTTCGCTGAGGTCGTCAGTACCGGCCAGACGGTCGGCGATCATTTCATGCGTGATACGCGTGCGCAAAAACTGCTGCATGTTCTCGCCACCTAACCATCCCATCACAATGGGGAAGCCAGTGAGTGGGTTGGTGGCATCACTGAGCCAATAGCTGTTATTGCTATTGCCGACGGTACCGCCGCCGCGAATAATGGCGCGCGAAGACAGCCCAAATAGGTTAGTGCCCGGAGGTGAATCAGCATCTTCGCCCCACTCACAGGCGGATCGGCTGCCATCGAGAGCAACAATGGCGTTGCTGCTTAAATCAGCAATCACCGCGGCCAGACCGATTACGCAATCATCGTATTTCTCAGTGGTTACGTGAGGAACAGCAGATACCTGACCATAAAAAATATCACCGTGTCGGTCGGCGGCGAATTCATGAAATACAGGGTTGCCGATATTCGTCAGCGCCGCTTCGTATTCAGCCATGTTGCTAGCCTGTGCCTTGGATAAAAACTCATCGGCCGAACGTATGCCTGTTTGCAGATTAGCGTCTCGAATTGCCATTAGGTTGCCGTTAAACAGCGGCCATCCGGCTAACAAAGGATCAACCCCACCGAGATCCAGGATCATTCCATAGTGTGAGCTGTAAAACGTTTTTTCACGGGTCTCTAGCTCGCCGTTTTCTAGTTTCACTACGGCTGAAACGGTTTGTGAAGTGATATCGCGAAACTCGCCGTCGTACTCATACTGCATTGGGTTGTCGGGATTCAGCTTCAACTCGTACAGTGTAAAACGGCTCGCAAAATCAACAGTATGCGTCCACGCGACGTCCTTGGTGAAGCCAATGCCAATGAAGGGCAGGCCTTGCAGCGATGCGCCTGCAACGTCATATTCGCCAGGGATCGTCAGGTGCACTTCATACCACCGGCCAGAGCCGTTCCACGGTTGGTGCGGGTTGCCTAACAACACACTGCCGCCGTTAGTGGTTGAATCGCGCCCAGCTAAAACGGCATTACTACCCCTGTCGCTAGGGCGGAGCTCTTCACCTGCCATTTTTAAATTGCTTGCCGTAGAGCCACTCATGGCTTGCAAGCTGGCGGCGCCTTCCATTGGAGCAACCACTGATTGAAGCCCGCCGCGTATCAGGCCCTGGTCGGAGCTGCCGCCCAAGGCAATGCGGCGTAGATGCTTCCACAAATCAAAGTCATCGATTTCGTAAACCCAGGGTGCGTTACGACAGCCTGCATCGCCCTCTGGCAAATTTTCAAGACCTGTCTCGCGGAAGTAGCGGTTCATACCCGCGGCAAACCCGGAAACCAAGTCCTGCACTTTTTGCGGTAGCGTGGTCACGAAGTTGGCGCGAAACTCTTCTTCTGGGCCGTTTAGGAATCGGAACAGAAAGTCGTTCTCGATATTGCCCATGGATTCGCCCATCAACTCAGCGGAGCGCCCGCCAGCAATCACAATCTCGCGCATAGTCACACAGAAGTTGTCTTGCGCGTATGCATAGCCATAGCCGTAGCCGAGGCTTCCCCAATCTTCTGCCTTAACATGGGGCAGGCCAAACTCGGTGCGGACGACACTGGCGTTGTAGCTGGGCGCGGCGGGTGGTTGCACCGGCGGCTCTACGGGTGGGGCTACCGGAAGCTGGGGCGGTGGTGTTGGGAATTTATTACTTTTAGAGTCTCCACAGGCTGTTAGGAGGACGCCTAGTGATAACGTGAGTAGGGAGCGGTAGATGCTGCGCATTATAGTGTTGCCTCTGCGGTTTATAATTTTGGGCGTAAAACGGGGTTGAAAATGTGGAACAAAAAAGGCCGTTAACCGGCCCTTTTTAGTTTAGGTGTAGATCGAGTTTTTGGGCTCTGCAAACACGCGTTCTACCATAGGAATGAACTCTTCAAGTGGCATTGAAACGAACTCTTTATCGAACGCTTTTTGATCATACTTGTGGCAGAACTCAGCGGTGTAGTTAAACCACTCATGGTCTTTGTACTCGTCGCGAAGGTTCCTGTCTTTCCCCAAATAATGAAAAAAGTAGTAGCCCTGAAAGATACCGTGGTGTTTTACCATCCAATAGTTTTGTTCGCTGACGAATGGTTGCAGCATAGTGGCCGCAAGGTCTGCATGGTTAAGCGAGCCCAGTGTGTCGCCAATGTCATGGAGGAGGGCGCATACGACATACTCCTCATCGCGCCCATCCTGATGCGCTAACGTGGCTGTTTGCAGGCAGTGCTCCAGACGGTCAACGGGAAAGCCGCCAAAGTCGCCATCCAGCAGTTTGAGGTGATCAATTATTCGCCCGGCCAGGCCGCCCCAGAACTCCATTGCGTGTTCTGCAATGATTCCCCAATCTTCAGCAGTCCCCTCTGTCATAGCAGCAAACTTAGCTTGTGCGGCACTATTCATAGCAGCATTCTCCTCAAAATTGCGATTTCGCCATGGCGGCGTTTTTTTGGCTATCTCTGTAGAATAGCACAGAGATAGAGCGTGGCTAGCTGCGAGGTGCCGCGCGGCATATTGCGGTTTATAAAGGTGTATCTTGCGCGAGCTTAAGCAGCCGTAAGGCGGTAGAATACGGCCATGCAACACGGCCAATTTGACGACCATGCCAATGTAAAAACCAATTGGCGGATCGTTTTACATCTTATCCCCTACTTACTGGAGTCGCGCAGTCGCGTGCTTCTGGCGCTGCTGTGCCTGTTACTCTCCAAGGGCGCGATATTAGTCATTCCCTTTTTGTTGAAGTACGTGGTTGACGCGCTCGATACAGCATCGGTAGAGACATTGGCGCCTGCCTTGCTGTTTGGTTTGGTTGCCGCCTATGGCGCTGCCAGATTCAGCAATGTTTTCTTTGCCGAGCTGCGAGACACCGTATTTGGGCGCGTGAGTGAGCGAGCCATGCGGCGCATAGGGCTAAGTGTGTTCCGCCACGTTCATTCTCTGGATATTGATTACCACCTGAATCGCCGTACCGGAGGTTTGGCTCGCGATATCGAGCGCGGAACCACCGGTATCAGTTTTTTGATGCGTTTTTTCGTATTCAATATTTTCCCTACGCTACTAGAGATCGCTGTGGTGATAGGCATTCTGCTGTTCAACTACGGTGCCAGCTATAGCGTAATTACCGGTGTCTCTGTCTTCGCTTATGGTTTGTTTTCGTTGCGGGCGACCCAATGGCGTACGCAGTTTGTTCGCGAGATGAACGAAGCTGACTCGTCGAGCAATACGCGGGCTATCGATAGCCTGTTGAACTTTGAAACGGTGAAGTTCTTCACCAACGAGGAGTTTGAGGCGCGACGCTATGATGAAGAGCTGCAAAAGTGGGAGTCGGCCAGACGCCGCAATCGGCTTTCCCTGTTTGGTCTTAATGGTGGCCAGGCGCTCATTATCGCCCTTGCGCAGACGGGAATGATTGCGTTGGCTGCATGGCAGGTGCGCGATGGCCAAATTACCCTTGGCGATTTCGTTCTTATCAACCAGTTTATGATTCAGCTATTTCTGCCTCTAGGGTTCTTGGGGTTTGTCTTTCGCGAGATAAAAGGCTCCATGGCTAATATAGAGAAGATGTTTGAATTGCTCGCCATAGAGCCCGCGATTAAGGAACGTGAAGGTGCGGACGCGCTTAACCTTATAAAGGGTAGGGTAGTTTTCGATTCGGTCGCCTTCCGCTATGACGCCGAGCGGCCGATTTTGGGTGGCGTTAGTTTTGTCATAGAGCCCGGAGAAAAGGTAGCCGTTGTGGGTGCGAGCGGCGCAGGGAAGTCGACGCTAGTGAAGTTGTTGTTTCGTTTTTATGATCCTGAGCAAGGCCGCATCACTATCGATGGGCAGGATATTAGCAAGGTAACACTTCAATCGCTTCGTGCGGCGATTGGCATCGTTCCCCAGGATACTGTGCTGTTCAACGACAGCCTGTTCGAAAACGTGCGCTACGGTAACCCCTTGGCAGACGACGCGCAGGTGCACGAAGCGATACGCCTCGCCCATCTTGAAGCCTTCGTTGCCTCGCTGCCGCGCGGCGTTGATACTCGCGTCGGCGAGCGCGGCCTTAAGCTATCAGGCGGCGAAAAACAACGCGTTGCGATTGCCAGAGCGATCTTAAAGCGGCCACCCATTATGGTGTTTGACGAGGCAACTTCCTCGCTGGATAGTCACTCAGAGCAGAAAATCCTCACTGCACTAGAGGAGGTTGCTCGCAATCGATCAAGCCTCGTAATCGCCCATCGTCTTTCCACTATCAAAGATGCCGATAAGATAGTCGTTATGGAGGAGGGGGTGATTGTAGAGCAGGGCACGCATGATGCGCTCTTGGCTCAGGATGGCTGTTACGCCAGCCTGTGGCTCACGCAGTCGAAGAAACTACAAGGCGCTGGCGCGCCTGCAGCGTGATCATACTTTTAGAGCGTTAAATACCACCTCATCCACGTCCGTCTAGCGTTCTGTAACTTGCCCTGAGGCAAGTGCCTACCACGTCCCATTCACCCCGTTTGCTATTAAAGAATTGCGTGTTTCAACCGATACGAAGGTTAAGTGCGGCCGTTTATTCGGTTTTTTTACGTAGAAAGCAGCGATGTTGCTGCACCATATAAGGGAGTGTACGCGAACTTCGATGTGCTAATCACATTTAAAACAATAAGTTAGGATGGAAACCTCAACCAAAAATAATTAGGGGGTGGCCAAAAGACTAAAGTGTGAACCAGGTATAAAAAGACGAAGTTGGAGTGCTTGAGGAAAATTGAAGAGATATTCATTGCCCACCGCCTGGCGTAGAGCCGATGTCCTGGTTGCTTCCCTGGCCATTAACCTTTTGGCTCTGGCGCTGCCCATAGTCATTCTGCAGTTCTACGACCGTGTTATTCCCTCGCAGTCGCTCGGCACATTTATGGCGCTGATGACGGGCATGTTCGTGGTGGTGTGTCTAGATGTGCTCATCAAGATGCTCCGCTCTATTATTTTGAGCTGGGAAAGTGCGCGGTTCGACCATCAAGCCAGTATGGACGCGATGGAAAAAATCTTGCAGGCCGATGCGACGGCGTTTGATTCCAAGCCGGCCGGTTTCTACATTGACCGAATACACGCGCTAGAAAACATCCAAGAGTTTTATTCCGGGCAATCCATTCTGTTGCTCATCGACCTCCCTTTCGTGCTGATCTATCTTGGCTTGATTGCCATGATCGCGGGGCCATTAGTAGCCGTGCCGCTTACCTTAATGGCCATATTCTTCCTCGTTTCGCTTAAGACCGGCGGCCAGTTGCATGGAGCATTGGTCACGCGGTCGAACATGGAAGATCGCCGGCAAAACTTCATTATTGAATTGCTCCAGGGCGTTCACACCGTCAAGTCGATGGCGATGGAAACTTTGATGTTGCGTCGTTATGAACGCTTACAGGTGCAATCAGCAGAGAGTATTTTTGAACTCAGTAAAATTAATAGTATTTCCACGGGTGTGGGTGCAACGTTTTCTCAGTTAGCGACGATTTGTTTTGTTGGCATTGGCAGTGTGTCAGTGGTGACTGGCGATATGTCGATGGGTGGTTTAGCGGCGTGTACGATGCTCACTAGCCGTTCATTGCAGCCGGGCCTGCGTGCCATGGGAGTGTGGACTCAGTTTCAATCGGTGAGTTTGGCTATCAAAAAAGTGAACGAGCTGTTCTCGTTACCCTCAGAAGTTTCTGGCAGCTATAGCTCGCCTAAGTCAGTAGGTGGGCAAGTCGAAATTAAGCACATGTCATTCTCTCATGAAGGCGCAGAAAAGCCTTTATTGGATGACGTTTCGTTGCTGATCAACCCAGGTGAAACGATAGGTATCACCGGCAACAACGGTGTTGGCAAGAGTACGCTATTGAGTCTGATGTCGGGCTTTCTACAGCCGCAAAGCGGCGTGATTTCAATAGACGGCATGCCATTACCCGAATTTGAGATCGAGTTTTTGCGTTCACAGATAGGTATCGTGCCGCAGCAGGGCGTGATATTTGAGGGGACTATTCTGGAGAATCTTACGTTGTATCGAGAAGGCCCAGCGGTGCAGCAGGCAATAGAGATTGCTGCTCAACTGGGGCTGGGTGAAATCATATCCAAATTGCCTGACGGCTTGGATACCTACATAGGCGGTTCAGCTGCCAGCTCACTTTCGGAAGGCGTTAAACAGAAAATTATTATCGTTCGTTCGTTAGTCGGGCACCCCAAAATCGTATTCTTCGATGACTCAAATGCCAACTTTGATATCAAGAACGATAAAAAACTCGTGTCGTTGGTTAATGATCTCAAGGGTGATCGCACTATGGTTATTGTCTCTCATCGCCCGTCTTTTCTACGTGTGTGTGATCGCAGTTACGAAATTGTTGACGGCGCACTGCTGCCGTTCAAGCAGCCGGATTTTTCTGCGAAAGGTAAACAGAAAACGGTGCAGCTAATTTCTGAAGGAGGTGCCTAAGTCATGAGTACCTTAGTACTGGATAAAGCGGCAGAAAATGGCTCAGGCGTCAAAACATATGACAAGCCTGCCTACAGCGATGTACTGGTAGAGTCACTGCGCAACGAAGACTTGGATACATTTTCGGGCACCTCTGTTTATGCGGCTTGCCTGTTTCCCATACTCGAGATGTTTGGCAAGAAGGAAGTCAATAGAGAGCTACTAGAGTCTATACCGCATTTTGCCCAGCAGCTTGATTTAGTGGACTTGCGCAACATTCTCGTTTCTTTGGGCTATGAGAGCGATCCTTTGGATACACGTTTGGATCAGCTTTCTGTCGAGTTGTACCCAGCACTGTGGGAGTCAAAATCGGGCGATACCTGGGTGTTAACTGAACGCCGCGGCGATTCAGTGAGTTACTTCGACGCAAACCTGCGCAAGTACTGCGTTGATAACATCAGTAATCTGCGTAAGGCAGGCCGAGCGTATGTGTTTACGGATAAGAATCCGACACATGGCGCAAAACAGTCAGAGGCCTCTGCTGGCGTGTGGTTTGATGGCTTGTCCGCGCGCTTTCGGAAGATGATTACGCATCTATTGCTGATGACGTTTGTTATCAATATCTCGGCTTTGTTTGTGCCCATATTCATTATGATGATCTATGACAAAGTCATCGGCGCCAAATCACTCGATAGCTTGCCGTTTATATTGTCAGGTGTTGCTATTCTCATTGTCACGGACCTTGTGTTGCGAAATAAAAAAGCAAAAGCGATGGGCGCTGTGGCTGGTCGACTCGACTATTTGATTGGTGTGGAGACGTTCAAACAGTTGCTGTTTTTGCCGCCCATTTTTACTGAGCGCTCTACGGTTTCTGCGCAGCTGTCGCGCCTGAAGCAGTTTGATTCCCTGCGTGACTTTTTCACCGGGCCTAGTGCAGCGTTCGTGCTGGAGATGCCCTTTATTTTGATGTTCATTTTAGCGGTGGCTATATTGGCGGGCCCAATCGCGTATATCCCGCTGTTTATGGTGGTTGCGTATTTTGTGGTTGGCTTACTGTTTCGCCCTCCGCTAGAGCGCAAAGTATTGCGTTCAGGGCGCGCGAGAACCGATAAAGAAACGATGCTGATGCAAACGTTTGAGGGGCGACGCGAAATTAAGGCTATTGCCGGTGAAACCGTATGGAAGGAGCGCTTCCGTGAAGTGTCTGGGGAGGCCGTACGCTCAAATTACGACATTTTTGTCGCCAATGCACTAATGACGAATGTCTCTCAGGCGCTCATGACACTCAGCGGAATCGCCGTGCTTGCGTGGGGTGCATTGATGGTCATGGAGGGCACCATGAGTATCGGTGCCCTCATCGCAACAATGACACTGTCTTGGCGCGTGCTGACACCGTTACAAGGTATGTTTTTGTCTTACTCCAAATTTCAGCAAATGTTGAAGTCTGTAAAGCAGATTAATAATTTGATGAAGCTCACGGTAGAGAAAGACGAAAGTCATATTCAGCTCGCCAAAGACGGGGGAAGGCCCGATCTCAAGGTCGATCGAGTAAGCTTCCGTTACGACGCGCATAGAGATCCGGCGTTGCTCGGTGTGTCTTTCGATGTAGAACCGGGTGAAATGGTTGCAGTGGTCGGTTTTACCGGTTCGGGTAAGTCAACCATGCTTAAGCTTATCGCGGGTATGTATAAACCGCAGGCCGGCGCTCTTTTGTTGGATGGCGTCGATTTGCGGCAGCTGAATGCGCTGGATCTTCGTCGTTCAATGGCCTATGTGCCACAGGAAATTCAAATGTTTCACGGCACGATTGCGCAAAACTTGCGCCTCAATAACTGCCTGGCGACAGATGAGGAACTCGAAAAAGCCGCTGAAAAGGCTGGCGTGCTTGATGATATACGGCGCCTGCCCGACGGATTCAATACTCGGATTGGCGATAAAACACTTAGCAAATTCCCTCCGGGATTTACGCGAGCGCTTTCCATAGCACGCGCTTTCTGTTGTAACCCTCAAGTCGTCTTGTTAGACGAGCCGGGTTCTTCATTGGATAACGACAGTGACATTCGATTCATGGAACAACTCAAAAAGATGAAGGGCGAACACACCGTGGTGATGGTGAGTCATCGCCCTAGCCATATCCGTATAGCCGACAAAGCTGTACTACTCGATCAGGGGTCTGTGCAGTTTGTAGGAGCTCCTGACCAAGCCATTGAAATGATACTGCAGGCACAATGATGAACACACTCCAGAATAAACAAGAAGCCGCAAATAGCTCAGGCCTACCCAAAGCAAGGGCACGATTTCTTGCACAAGCCATAGAGCTTGAAGAAGAGGGCGTATCGGATATCGTCAAGGGCGCAGTCTACGTGATTATGGCGATGATGGTGGCTGTTATCGTTTGGATGTCTGTAACTCCCGTTAGCGAGGTTACGGTAACCAGCGGGGAAATTGTGCCGGTAGGGTATATACACAATATTCAACATCTTGAGGGCGGCATTGTCGGCGATATCAAGGTCAGGGATGGTGATCGAGTGCAGGAGGGCGATCTCCTCGTTAAATTCGCGCCACCAGCAACGCAATCTGATCTCGATCAACTCAATGTCAGGCAGGCGTCTTTAATTCTGGATTTGGCTCGGCTGGAAGCGCTGCGTGGCAGTGGTAAAGCTGATTTTTCGCAGACGCTCACCGAAAGGTATCCTACGTTGAGGCGCGAAGAGAGCGAGGCGCTTCGTATTCAATTAGAGAGCAATCGAAGCGAGCTGAGTGTTATCGACGCTCGTATCAACCAGCGTGCGAGTGAATTGCAGCGGCAGCGCAATCAGGTGGTTGAGCTCACAAAGGAAACTGATCTACTGCAACAGCAGGTTGATATCCGTATCAAGCTGGCTGAGAAGAATGCGATATCGCAGACTGATTTATTACGGATGAAAAGTGAACATGCTGCTTTGCAAAGTGATTTGAAGTCAGCCAAAGACGGTGTTTTCGTTGCGCAGCTAACGTTGGAAGAGGAACGTAAAAAACGTGAAGAAGCCGTCTCGCGACATCGCCGCGAGGTTGAGGACGAAGCGGCTGTTACAGTAGCGGCCTTGGCTGAAGTTGAAACTGCTCTGGTGAAGGCCAGAGACAAGGTTGATCGCTTACAGGTCTATGCGCCTGTCACGGGTATTGTGCAAGGCTTGGTGGTTAATACCATCAGTGCCGTCGTGCGCCCTGGCGAAGTGATCATGC
>JBGCFE010000028.1:0-53704 GCA_045106775.1 Halioglobus sp. | reverse complement strand
GGGTGCCGGATGGCTTCGCCCCAGCCTTGATCAAGCTCTTCAGACATCTGCGCATTGGTGTTTTGCGCGCTCACGCTGACGGACTCGAAAGTCGGGTCATTTGCGGCGTCTGCAACTGCTAGCTGGCTGGTAACCGCCATGATAGCGAACATGGGTAGTTTGTGTTTCATTGGTTCTCCCTACTATATCTCTCCACGTAAACCAGCTCTGCAAATGCATGCTTGGCGACGGGATATGCTTTCCTTTCTTTGTTAGCGGCAACTATCGTGCGTTAGCTTAGTTTATTCAAATCGTAATGAAATAACTGGGAAGAATGTCACAGATATTTTCGCATTCTTTCTAGGAATGTGAATAGTTGACAGAGTGACGGCATCTAGGTGCTTAGAAGCTCGAGCGATTGCGCGATGTAGCTTCCCAGTAGATCGGCAAAAAAAGGCCGCGTTGTTGCCAACGCGGCCTGGGTATTGCTATAGCTTCCCGTTATGGCGCTGGCAGAGCGGGGCAGCTTGGATCTCTGGGGCTTACAGCTGCTGATGTACAGTCAAGTGGCGCTTCGCACTCGAATGTCTCAGAGTATGCGACGCCATCTGTGGGTGTGAGCGTGATGGTAACGGTTCCCCTGCCGGGATCGTTAGTGTCGGTGCGAGGATCGGGAGTGTTGGTGAAAAAGGTAACACCTACCGCACCCGTAGAAGACAGATTAGGTACCGTAAAGGTCGTCTCACCCAAGAGCTCACAGTTCTCGTCTGCCGAGAGCCTTATACCCGAACCCGCAGGAGGGGGGTTGTTGTATAGATCGGAAATATACGCTGTATTCCCATCTGATCTTAGGCTGTTGGAGCCTGAATCGGGACCGGGAATGAAATTCCCTCCGCTTTGGACGACAATGTCCCAAGTATCGTTGAGAGACATGATCACGACAGTCTGCGCCCGAACATGTACTAATTCTCTGCTACACCAAATCCCGTCACCCTTGGGGGGGCATAGTAAGCCATTGAATACAGCGGGGTCGTCGCTTAGATCATAAGTATCGTTGGCGTTGAAATCGACGAAAATTTCCTCGTTGCCTGAGATGCACTGAGCAGACCCCTGAGGAGATGCTTCGCATTGCGCCAGGCCTGGTGTGTATATGCCGTCTTCGTTATGGTCAACAAAAGCTTCGGGAAGGTTGGAGAATAAGTCCTCTTCTTCCTGATCCATGATGCCATTACCGTTCCTGTCGATGAAGGACTCTTCACCAATTGCGTGCACTAGGATGTTGGAGCGCAGGCCTCTAATTGTGCCTAGATCGTCAGGGCAGGGGCCAAAGGTTCCGTTGTGGCTGGGGCACGAGTAGCCTGAGTCGTAGATAGTTTTGACTTCATCACGCCCGGTCAAGGTTGGGAAGCGTGGTTGTCCTGATCGCCACTCAACTGAGCATTCGCCATTCGCGGTAACGCATGAGCTCTCGATTGTTCCGTATTCCGTGGTAAAAACAGCAGCGGTGCCATCAACTACGGGGTTGTTAAACTTGTCTGCCATGTTGACAACAATGGTACGGCACAAGCCGTTAACGGTGCCGCCATTTGCCACTACAAACCCTTCTGAACCATCGCAAGGAGCCACGCCGACAGAAATGGAGTTTTGATCCGGTAGGCCAGTGGTTATTGTCAGCTGATCGGAAAGTGTTGAGATAAGCTCGCCACTACCATCATCTACCTGTGCTATGACGCGTGCCACTGTTGAGACATCGCCGGACTGAACGATTACTCGGACCTGTCCATCGCCGTTGCTCAATGCCGAGTCAGTTGACAGTTCAATGCCGCCGACATCGGTAGTTAGATCGAAGTTTACAGTCACACCCTGTAGGGGCATGCCGTTTCCGTCAACCACGGTGAACAAAACCTCGCTTGTTTCATCCCGACCTGTGCCGCCAGTTCCGCGCAATACGATGAGAGCGGGTTCTACGCTTTCGAAAGCAATCGCGTTTGTCTCGGGGCTGGAAACAGTGACTGTAGCAAAGGCTTGAGCAGTAGAGCCGCCTGTGCTGGCCGTAATTTCATCCACACCCTCGCAGCCTTCTGCTGTGTAGAGTGTAGAAGCTTCACCATTAACCGTTTGTGAGGTTGGTGTTGGGTTGATTACCGCTAAGCCTGCAGTAATACACCCACTGTTGAATGTCACTTCTTCGGCTGTTGTGATTCGCTGGTTATTTTCATCGAGTAGAACAACCGAGAGCTGCGCGTTGCCGCCTGCAGTCAATGTAGAAGCGGGTTCGACGAATATTTGGTTTTCGACAAAGCTGCCGTCGTCATCAAAAAAGCCCAGACGAAGGCCCGTGTCGCCTACCTGAAAGCCAAGTGAGGCATCCAGATCAACGCCGTCAACCTGAGCAGTAACAACAACAGTTGCCGCCCCACGTTCGTTTGCTGCCAGAATTCGGAAGCTGGCGAAGCCGCTTGAGTCCGTGAGCGCTGTGCCACTGGGTGGGTCAATTGATCCCAGGGTGCCAGGAGCGACACTGGCACTGACCACTACGTTGCTGACAGAGACACCGGTTACTTGCACGACAACAGTGCCCGGTTGCGCGGCCGTTACGGAATCGGTGTCAGAGCCATCAGGCGCTTGCAACGCGATAACCATGGTAGGCCCGCCGTTTTGATTGGGTAGAAAGCCGTCGCCGCCACCGCCGCCACCGCCACAGGCAGTGAACGCAAATAGCATTGCAAACAAAATAGCCGTGCGGCCGAGTAGAGTGGCACCCCGATTGATCATTTTTTTCCCCTATGGCCCACGTGGCGTAGGTCTTATAGTGTTATATATCGTGCACTGGTTGATTCTCCGTCGTTTACTCAGAGAGTCAACCAGAGAATTATCCACTTATTGCAGCTTATCACGCCCATACCCAGAAACTCGATTAATAACATGGTGATAGCTGCTTTTTGTGATTTTTTACACAAGCTTATTGGCGGAAACTTGCGCAACTTTACACCGCTGCCATTCACTTGCGCCGCAGTTGCCAACTGATACCATCAGCCCCATGAATTCAGTGCCCAACTTAGAGCCCGGCCAAGCGGTCGAACTGTCGGTTTCGGTGGTTCTGCACCACAGTGACGTGCAGCAATTGGCATGTTGTCTGCTCAGCCTGAGAGATTCGGCGCTGGAGGCGATTAACCGCGGTCTTTTGGCTTACGCGACCGTTTCACTGGTTGATAATTCCTGTGAAGAACGCTATCGAGTGGCTGTCGATGGTGTCATCGATTCACTGGGTGACGATCCGGGGCTGTCGTTTGAGTTGCTTAGCCTCGCCGAGAACCGTGGGTTCGGCCACGCACATAATCGCGTAATGGACTCTGTCAGCACCGATCTTCACCTGGTGCTTAATCCCGATACCGAGCTCGAGACAGAGACGCTTAGTGCCGGGATAACAGCCATTATTGAAGAGAACGCCGTGTTGGTTAGCCCGCGGGTGATTGGCGCGCAGGGTCACCAGGAGTTTCTTTGCAAGCGGTATCCATCAGTGCTTCTGCTTTTTTTGCGTGGTTTTGCGCCACGCGCATTGCGTCGATGGTTTGATCCGCAGTTAAGCCGGTACGAGATGCGGGATGTGTGCTCCGGTGACAATCGCGCTGATATCACGATTGCCAGTGGCTGCTTTATGCTTGTGCGTGTGAGCGCGTTACGTGACGTTGGTGTGTTCGATGACAGGTATTTTCTGTATTTCGAAGACTTTGACCTGTCGACACGGCTAAAAAACAGTGGCCGGTTGGTCTATGCGCCAGCGATGCGCATAAAACACTACGGCGGTTATGCGGCACGCAAGGGCTTTCGTCATGTGCGTTACTTCGTTAGATCAGCGGTGCGGTTTTTCCATCAGCATGGCTGGCGCTGGGTTTAGGTGCTTGGGATGAGGCGCTCAACTGTTACACTACGATCACTGGCTGTTAAGGCTAATTTGGAAGGGCCTAATTTATGAGTGTGATCCGCAAAATGGCTTACCTGGAAGCAATGGGTATTGATGGCTATGTGTCGCGCTCTCAGCTGGTTGGGGCTGCACCAACCCGTCGGCTGGCCATTGTCAGGCCGCAAGCGGCAGGAGCCGCAGAGCAAGAGAACGCGACTTTGGCTGCTTCAGACAAGCGCCTTTCGAACGATAGCCGGCCTGCATCTGGAGCGTCGGCACTGTTGGATGAATTGCGTCGTTCGGACACGAAGCCTGCCACTGCAGCAGCGCAAACCAGCCAGCAATCGCAACCTACTACTGTAAAACCTGTTTCTACCGCAAGTTCTCCGCGATTTAGCATGGCGGTTATCGCCTCGGGTAGTTGGCTTTGGTTGGAAACGCTCGAGGACATGCCGCTAATGTCGGAGCAGGTCTGGCTGGTAGAAAGCATGGCAACGGCGTTAATGGTGGCTAGCGACACGCGCTCTCCAGACGACTTAGCCAACCAGCAAAAGCAGCGCAAAGCGAAAGTAATGCAATTTGACTGGCCAATGCATAACAACCCTCAACTCGATGGTGGCGTAGAGGCTGCTTCGGCTTCGCTGTGCGGTTTTCTGGAGCGGCAGCAGAGTGAGCATCAGTCTCACGGGGTCGTATTGATGGGCTCGGACGCTTCGCATTGGGTAGCCTCTGATGCATTGTCCAGCCGTGTGGTTGCCACACCCAGCACGCGTGAGATGTTATCTACACCTTTACTGAAGCAGCAGGCGTGGCGAGATTTGCGCGGTTTATTGAGTCTCTAGCGCCGGCTGCGGTTCTGAGTCTCTTATGTCAACCCTGTTGAGGCCCGCATTATCGGCGGACACTAGCGATATCGTTGCGTTGAGCACGCAGGTTTCAGGTGTTTCTTTTTCTAATGCGCAGGCAGAGCGCGCATGTTCCGCTAATGAAGATACCCTTAAGAGCCTGGTCGTTGTTGTCGATGACAGTGTTGTTGGTTTTATTGCTTACGCGGTTGTCATTGATGAAGCGAGTATTCTCGCTATAGCCGTAGCCAATACCTTCCAAGGTTCTGGTCTGGGCGGCAGGTTGCTGCAGGGAGCGTTTTCTGAAATGCGCTCGGCCGGTTTGAAACGATGTTTACTGGAAGTGCGATCCTCCAATAGCATTGCACGGCAGTTGTATCGCACCCGTGGTTTCGTGGAAGATGGTTTGCGCAAAAACTACTATGGCTCTGCTTTAGATTCTGTACCAGATTCTGTATCAGATTCAGGTTCGCAACGAGAAGACGCAGTGTTGATGTCACTAGACTTGCAGGCAATTGGTTAATGAATGTACTTGAAACCGAGTGGTGGACATTGGCGGTGCCGCCAGAATGGTGGGCCGAAGCGGATGAGGATACGATTCTTGTCGGCGATAGAGATGATGTTGGTTGTATTGAAATTAGTACACTGCATAAGCAGGAAGGCGTGTTTTCCAGTGAAGAAATAGCGCAGATTGCCAATGACGAGGCAGAGCTGGCCGTCAGCTGGAAGCAGCTGAGCCTGGGCGATTTCGCAGGCGTTTGCGGCGCCTACACTGAAGGCGAGGACGCAGTGCGCGAATGGTATGTGGCCAGCGGCTCAATGCTGCTTTTCATCACTTACAGTTGCGCGCTTGAAAATGCCCAAATGGATGATGCGGCGGTAGATCAGTTGCTGGATACGCTTATGCTTGTTGAGGCTGAATAACCTACCGCAGCTGCTTGCACATCAGGCTTTAAGAAATGGTGCCAGTCACCCGAACGCGCTTTGATCCTTTCACGGGCTTCTCTTTTCGTGCGGCTTGATATTTTTCGATGCGAGCATCAATCACATTCTTAACCGCAATAATCAGCCCCGTAAAAATAAAAGCGCCAGGTGGAAGGATGGCCAGCAAGAAAGGCTGGTACTCACTGAACAGGACAAGTTTCCAGTTGGCTGCGTCAGGCCCGAACAGCAAATCCATATTGGCAAACAACGCACCGGTACCAATCAGTTCCCTTACGGCGCCTAACAAAACGAGTACGACGGCGAAGCCCACGCCCATGATAAACCCATCGTACAACGCCGGACCCACTGAATTCTTTGCGGCAAACCCGTCTGCGCGACCCAGAATGACGCAGTTGGTAGTGATCAAGGGTAAAAAGATTCCCAGAATCTGATAGAGCTCATAGGCGAACGCTTGCATCAACAGTTCAATGCAAGTCACGGCGGCAGCAATTATCATTACGAAAGCCGGCAGGCGTACTGCATCAGACACAATGTTTCTAATCAGGGATACCGAAGTATTTGAGCAAACGAGTACCAAGATGGTGGCCAGCCCCAACCCAATAGCATTTACCACGCTGCCCGTGACAGCCAATAGTGGGCACAGGCCCAAAAGCTGCACGATCGCCGGGTTGTTCTTCCAGAGCCCATTTAATGACAGCTCTTGGTAGCTAACTTTTGCCACTAGGGTGTACCTCTTTTACTGGCAACTTCATCGTTCTCACTTATTTCGTTCGCTACAGGAAAAAGCTGTTCCTGATTGGCCTGCGCATACTGTAACGCACGCGAGACCGCCGCGACCACCGCGCGTGGTGTAATTGTTGCGCCGGTAAACTGGTCAAACACGCCTTTGTCTTTTGTTACAGCCCAGCCGCTAAGGGTGGGGTTTTCAAGTGAGCGGCCATTGAAGCTTAAGATCCAATCCGATTTTTTTAAATCAACCTTATCGCCCAGGCCTGGCGTTTCGCGATGCACCAGTGTGCGTACTCCGGCGACGGAACCGTCGGCTTTTACCCCGACAATCAGTTCGATATCACCGGTATACCCGTCCGGTGCAGTCACTGGCAAAATGGCTGCGATAGCGCGGCCGTTGTTGCGCGCAATATAAATGTTTTTCTCTTCGGTGAGGCCAAGCCCCGCTGCACCCGGGCCCACTGCAATGGTGTCGTCCAGCATAGAGTTATCGTGCGTTGCGCGTGGCACAATTTCCAGCAGCGCTTTTTCTTCTGCGCGGCGCTTTTCAGCGGCAATCGTATCTTTTGTAGATAGAAAAGTGCCGGCAATCAATAGCGTTGTAAAAACGGCAAAGAGGGCAAGTAGCAGGCTGTTGCGCGTAATGGATTGGCCAAGCATCAGGTGTTGTCTCCTGATTTTTTATGGCCGTACGTTCTAGGCTGCGTGTAGTAATCGATAAACGGTGCGGTGAAATTCATGATGAGCACGGCAAACGCCACGGCATCGGGGTAATTCCCACGAACCCGAATGATATAGATGAGTAGGCCGATTGCAGCGCCGTAAATTAGTTTGCCTTTAACAGAAACCGCAGAGCTAACGGGGTCGGTTACGATGAAGAAAGCGCCGAACATGGTTGCACCGCTGAGCAGATGAAACAGCGGTGAACCGCCAGAAGAAGAGCTCCCACCGTCATAAAAAACCGCTGAGACGAGTGCAAGGCTAAGCAGCATCGCAACGGGCGCGTGCCAGGTAAAAATGCGTTGTGAGAGCAGCCATAGACCACCCGCCAGAAACGCCAGATTAACCCATTCCCAGCCGATGCCAGCCCAGCGGCCAAATTGGGGTGTTTGCTCCCAGAGATCTTCCACCAGCAGGCTAGTGTTTTGTTTCATCACATCCAATGGCGTTGCCATGGTGATGCCGTCGAAAGCGGCGGGGAAGAAGCACGCCTGAACGGCTTCCCATAAGCCAGGCAGCTCTCCTACGCCACGCGGCGGTGCCCAGGCAGTCATTTGAACAGGAAACGATATCAACAGTACAACGTAACCAACCATTGCAGGGTTGAAGGGATTGTAGCCAAGCCCGCCATAGAGCTGCTTGCCTAACAGTACAGCGCTTGCAATGCCCACGGCGATAAGCCACCACGGCGCGTAAGGCGGTAGCGCAATACAGAGCAGAAAAGCGGTGACCAACACGCTGCAGTCTTTCAGGTAAAAGCCCAGTGGCCGGCCGCGCAGTTTTAGTGCAAGTGCCTCGCAGGCGATGGCAACAATGCAGCCCCAGACGATATTCACTAGCGTGCCGAAACCGAAGAAATGGGTTAGCACGATAATGCCCGGCACGGTCGCCATAAGCACGTTCTGCATAACACGCTGTGTGCTCATCGGGCCATGCGCATGCGGCGATGTAATTCTTAGCAGGGCCATGTCAGGCGTTTTCCTGTGCAGTGACTTCTGCCGCAACGATCTTTTCTTTTAGTCGCTCGACAGTCGCTTCCATAGCATCAATAATTTTGTCTTCATCGCCATTTTCTCGGCACTGCGCTAATTTATCTTCGGATTTCTGTAAGCGAGCTCGCAGCTTTTCCAGCTGTTGCTTTGCTTTTTCTTCGGGGCTTAGCGCATCATCGGCTGCTCTGGCTGCCATTGCTCTGGCAATGGCCTGTTGAGCCGCGTCGGTTGGCTCGTTATTTTCAGGCGGCGCTGCTGAGTTTTTTTGCTGATAGTCTGCAAGCGCTTGTTCGGCTTTGGTTAACTTTGCCTGTGTTTTATCCACGCCCAGCTGTAAGGCATCAACTAAATCGCTGCCCTGCGCTTTTGCTTCTTCGAGTTTTCCTTGGGCAGTGGCAAGCCGCTTCTGAGTAGATACAACCGCCTGCTCAAGCTTCTCTTGTTCGTTTTGCTCGCCGCCTTCGCCCTGAGCGGCCTTTTTGGCTTTGGCGCGTTCGATGGCAGCTGCGATGGGGTCTTCTTCACCCTCGCCGCCATCGGCTGCTTGTTGCGCTCTAGCCTCTGCTGCTTTTTTTCGTGCTGCGCGTTTTTGCTCTTTCTCCGCTTCTTCCTGTTCGAGGCGTTCTTGGCGAGCTTCAAAGCGCACACGCGAATGCTCAGCCTTCTCATGGTCTTTTCGCAGCTGAACAATTTCTGCTTTTGACGCACGATAATACTGCACCAAAGGAATATGGCTGGGGCAGGCGAAAGAGCAGGCGCCGCATTCTATGCAGTCGAACAGATTGTGCTCTTCGAGTTTTTCAAACTCTTTGCCTTGCGCAAACCAGAACATCTGTTGCGGTAACAAGCTTGCCGGGCACGCCTCTGCGCACATGCCGCAGCGAATACAGGCCTGGGCAGGAGGCGGCGTCGGCAGCTCTCTTTCGCTGGGTGCCAAAACGCAGTTGGTGGTTTTAACTATGGGCACGTCGATATCGGGTACGGTAAAGCCCATCATTGGCCCACCCATTACCACGCGGTTTGCCCGTTGAGGAGCAAAGCCTGCCTTTTCGAGCAGGTAGCGCATCGAGGTACCCAGGAGAACTTGGTAGTTGCGTGGTGACTCCACGCCTTCGCCAGTGACAGTAGTGACGCGAGAGATGAGCGGGCGGCCCAAGGTCACTGCTTCGTAAATGGCCACAGTGCTGCCAATGTTTTGGCAAACAATACCGACATCGGAGGGTAGGCCCCCACTTGGCACCTGTTTACCAGTGAGGATTTCTATAAGCTGCTTTTCGCCCCCCGAGGGATACTTGGTGGGGAAAACAACTACTTCGATAGAAGTGCCCCGTGCGGCAGCTTCGAGGGCGGCGATACCCTCCGGCTTGTTATCTTCTACGCCAATCAGCACCTCATCGGGGCCAATGAGATGTTGCAGTATTTCAACGCCAGCGATAATTTGATTGGCGCGCTCGCGCATCAAAATATCGTCAGCGGTAATGTAGGGCTCGCACTCGGTACCGTTGATGATCAGCGTTTGGATGTGTATGCCCGGTTTAACGGCAAGCTTCACTGCGGAGGGAAAACCTGCGCCACCCATGCCTGCGATGCCAGCGCTGCGAATCATGTCGAGCAGTTCTGCTTTCTCTAGTTGTGCGTAGTCTGAAACGCCACTGTGTGGATACCATTCATCTTTGCCATCGGGCGCAATAACGATGCAAGGTGCGCTATGGCCGGAAGCGTGTGCAATCAGGCGGCTCTCGATGGCGCTGATGCTGCCCGAGGTAGGCGCATGCAGAGGTACGCTGACAAAGCCGGCGGCTTCGGCAATCAACTGGCCCTTAAGTACCCAATCCCCAATGGCCACGACTGGTTTTGCGGGCGCGCCAATGTGTTGCGATAAAGGCAGAACGAGTTCGTCCGGTATGCCGGCATCGGCAATCGGTTTCGCAATCGACTGATGCTTGTTTTCAGGTGGGTGAATGCCACCATGGAAATCGAATATTTTTCTCATGCGGCGGCTTCTTCTTCCGCGGAGGCAGCAGTTGTTTCTATGGCATCGGTGGCGATGATATCGACATCGCGGCTGACAGGGTCGGGGAGCTGCCAGTTCCACGTCTGCAACGACGCTTCTGGATAGAGCATGTCGATGCAATCAACAGGGCAGGGCTCGACACAGAGGTCGCAGCCCGTACATTCACTGACGATAACGGTGTGCATCTGCTTGGCAGCACCGAGAATTGCGTCAACGGGGCAGGCCTGAATGCACTTAGTGCATCCAATACATTCGTCTTCGCGAATGTAGGCCACGCCCGCAGCCGGTTTTTCTTCGCCGTGCTCTTCATCCAGTGGCATGGGTTCTACATCGAGTAAGTCTGCTAGCGCTTGAATGCCCGCTTCGCCACCCGGTGGGCACTTGTTGATATCTTCGCCGTTAGTAATCGCCTCCGCGTAAGGCCTGCAACCGGGGTAGCCGCACTGTCCGCACTGGGTTTGCGGAAGAATGTCGTTGATCTGATCGGCGATCGGGTTACCTTCCGTTTTGAAGCGTACTGCAGCAAAACCGAGCAGCGCTCCAAACACAGCGCCCATGCCAACCAATGCGACTACGGCGGCAAGTAGTGGATTTTGGAGTAAGAGTTCAATCACGGTTAATTACACCAGCCCCGCAAAACCCATGAAGGCCAGCGACATCAACCCGGCGGTGATCATGCCAATGGCTGCCCCTTTGAAGGGGACCGGCACGTCTGCCACGGCCAGTCGCTCGCGCATCGCTGCGAATAGCACTAGCACGAGTGAAAAGCCCACTGCGGCGCCAAAACCGTAGAACAAAGACTGCATGAAGTTGTGATCTTTGTTGAGGTTGAGTAGTGCAACGCCCAGTACAGCGCAATTGGTTGTGATCAGTGGCAAGTAAACGCCCAGCACCCGGTACAGTAGTGGGCTGGTTTTTCGAACCACCATTTCAGTGAACTGAACAACCACCGCGATCACCAAAATGAATGCGATCGTTTTTAAGTAGCCCAGGCCCAAAGGCTCTAACAGGAAGTTGTAGGTTAGGTTAGAGCAGGCTGACGCCAGCGTGAGCACAAAGGTGGTGGCCATGGACATTCCCATGGCGGTTTCCAGCTTGTTAGAAACGCCCATAAACGGGCACAGCCCCAGGAACTGCACAAGCACGAAGTTGTTCACCAGGATCGCCCCGATCAACAAGATGGAATAATCAGCTAGCATGAAATCTCTCTAACGCTACTTAACCTGAACACCCGCTCGGCCGTGCCGAATGAGGGTGCTTTACAGCGGCTGCACATTTTACCGGCAGCCGCTTTAATCTTGGTCTACATATACAAACTAACGACCATTAGCCCGCGGGCGCTACTATGGCGCTATTTTACCTGCATTCCCGCCTTTGCGCCCGCGTGCGGTTCCAACAGGTAGATATCTTCTCCGCCTGGCCCTGCGGCTAACACCATGCCCTCTGATACGCCAAAACGCATTTTTCTGGGTGCTAGATTGGCGACAAGTACTGTCAGTTTACCTACCAGGTCCTCGGCGGCATACGCGGCTTTAATCCCAGAGAACACTTGCCGGTTGGGCTGGCCCTCACCCAGACTCAGCGTAAGGCATAGCAGTTTGTCGGCGCCCTCAACTGAGCTCGCATCGACGATTTCGGCAAGCCGCAAATCTATCTTTGCAAAATCGTCAAACTCAATGGTCGATAACTCTTCGGCCGTGATGTTGCCCTTCTTTTTTGCCTGACTCTTGGATGTGCCTGACTGAGCCTGAGATGCCGGTTCGGCCTCAGATTTACTGTCCTCCACCATAGCTTCTACGGCAGAAGCCTCGATACGGGTCAACAGCGGTTTGAACTTACTCAAAGTGTGATTGCTCAGGGGCGCGCGTAGTTCTGTCCAATCTAAGGAGCAATTGAGGAAAGCTTCCGACTTTTCTGCCATCGCCGGTAGCACTGGCTTCAGGTACGTCAGCAGTACGCGAAACAGGTTGATGCCAACGCTACAGACATCGTGCACTTCTTTGTCGGCACCTTCGCGTTTAGCCAGGACCCAGGGCTTTTTCTCATCGATATATTGATTGGCGCGATCTGCAAGAGCCACAATCTCACGAATGGCCTTATTAAACTCACGCGCCTCATACAGTTCGGCGATAGCATCGCCTGCGCCGATAAACTCGCTCACCAGTTCCGGCTCAGCGCACTCTGGTGATAGCTGATTCTCAAAACGCTTGTTCAAAAACCCCGCGCAGCGGCTGGCAATATTGACCACCTTGCCAACTACATCAGAATTGACGCGTTGAACGAAGTCCTCGAGATTGAGATCGATATCATCTACCGACGCATTTAGTTTGGCTGCGAAGTAGTAGCGCAAATACTCAGCATCGAGATGTTTAAGGTACGTGGCGGCGTTGATAAACGTGCCGCGACTTTTCGACATCTTGGTGCCGTTTACCGTTAAAAAGCCGTGGGCATAAATGGCGGAAGGCGCGCGAAGTTTCGCAGAGTCGAGCATGGCCGGCCAAAACAAGCCGTGAAAACTGATAATGTCTTTACCAATAAAATGATACAGCTCTGTATTGCTGCCCGGTTGCCAGTAGGCATCAAAATCCGTGTTTGTTCGCTCGCAGTAATTTTGGAAGCTGGCCAGGTAACCGATAGGGGCATCTAGCCACACATAGAAATACTTGTCCGGCGCGCCAGGAATCTCAAAGCCAAAGTAGGGGGCGTCACGGCTGATATCCCACTCCTGCAAGCCCGCGTCTGTCCACTCGCTGAGCTTGTTGGCGACCTGGGGCTGCAACGTATCTGACGCCAACCACGCTTTTAACATGGCTTCAAATTCAGGCAGTTTGAAGAAAAAGTGCTCGGATTCTTTTTCGACCGGCGTCGCGCCGGAAATCGCCGAAACTGGATCGATTAGTTCTGTGGGGCTGTAGGTTGCGCCGCAGGCCTCGCAGTTGTCGCCGTACTGATCTGCCGTTTTGCAGCGAGGGCAGCCACCTTTAATAAAGCGATCCGCCAGAAATAGATTTTTCTCTGGATCGAAAGCCTGTGTGATAGCGCGCTTGGCGATGTGGTTGTTTGCCTGAAGCCTGCTGTAGATATCTTCGCACCACATGCGGTTTTCTTGCGAGTGTGTGCTGTGAAAATTATCGAAACTGATCAAGAAACCCGCACTGTCGCGCTCGTGCTCTTCCTGAATCGCAGCAATTTGTTCCTCAGGTGTGATGCCGAGCTTTTCTGCAGTGAGCATGATAGCGGTGCCATGCGCGTCGTCTGCGCACACATAAAGACAGCTGTGTCCGCGGGAACGTTGAAATCGCACCCAGATATCGGTTTGCACCTGCTCAAGTAGGTGGCCCAGATGCAAAGACCCGTTGGCATACGGGAGCGCGCTGGTAACCAGAATGGTGCGTTTTGATTCGGCGGACATAGTGTCGGGTTGGCTCGCGAAAAAGGGCCGCTACTATAGCGGTTTTAGCGGTGCTTTTCACGTGGAGGATTGTGAGAAATCGGGCGCTATCTGGGTTTCATACCATGGCGCTAGCGGGTTTTATGGGCCTGTGCAGACGAGTTTGCAGATGACGCCGGCTAACCATTGTTGTCTGTCAGTCCTGTGCCTATACTAGCGGCCCCTAAGGCCGGCAGGCTGTTTCATTCGCAGTTTAAAATCATCCTTATGAACCAAATCAAGCACATCATAGCGATCGCATCTGGCAAAGGCGGCGTTGGTAAATCGACAACCGCGGTTAATCTCGCTCTAGCCTTGCAGGCCCAAGGCGCCTCTGTTGGCCTTCTCGATGCAGATATTTACGGGCCCAGCCAACAATTGATGCTGGGCATTGGCGACGATGTTCGCCCAGATCAGCAAGACGGCAAATATTTACTCCCTGTTGAAGCCTATGGGCTGAAAACCATGTCTATGGGTTACCTGGTAACGGACAAAACCCCGATGGTGTGGCGTGGGCCGATGGCCGGTGGGGCGCTGGCGCAGATGCTTGAGCAAACGCTCTGGGGTGATCTGGACTACCTGGTGATCGATATGCCTCCGGGCACAGGGGACATACAGCTCACACTATCGCAAAAGGCAAAAGTAGCGGGCGCTGTGATTGTGACAACACCCCAGGATATTGCGCTGTTGGATGCGCGCAAAGGCATCGAAATGTTCCGTAAAGTAGATGTTCCGGTGCTGGGGATTATTGAAAACATGTCGGTGCATGTGTGCAGTGCCTGCGGCCATGCAGAACATATCTTCGGTGAGCATGGTGGCGAGCGCATTGCGCAGGATTATGGTGTGCCCCTTCTTGCCAGTTTGCCGTTATCTTTGGAAATCCGCGAGCAAACAGACGCCGGTACGCCAACCGTTGCAACTGCTCCCGATTCGCCAAGCAGCCAGGCCTATGCACAGGCCGCTGTGGGCGTGCGGGATGCGCTCGCGGCGCTGGCTTCTAACGTGGTAAAGCAGTTTCCGGAAATTAAAATTTCAGACGATTGATCGTCGAGCGTTCGCTGGCGATTTTCAGGAGCTTATTGTGAGCATTAAATCAGACAAGTGGATACGCCGTATGGCGTCTGATCAGGGCATGATCGAGCCCTTTGAGCCGGGCCAGGTGCGAGAAGACGACGGGCGGAGGTTGATCTCCTATGGAACGTCCAGCTATGGCTATGATGTGCGTTGTTCGCCTGAATTTAAGGTGTTCACCAATATAAATTCAGCCACCGTCGATCCCAAGCGCTTTGATGAGGGCAGCTTCGTTGATGTCGTGGGTGATGTTTGCGTTATCCCGCCTAACTCCTTCGCGCTGGCAAGTACCGTTGAGTATTTTAGGATTCCGCGCAATGTGCTTACTATTTGTTTGGGTAAATCGACCTATGCGCGCTGCGGCATTATCGTGAATGTCACGCCACTGGAGCCTGAGTGGGAAGGACATGTCACACTGGAGTTTTCCAATACAACGACACTGCCGGCAAAAATTTACGCCAATGAAGGCGTTGCGCAAATGCTGTTTTTTGAGTCTGACGAAGTGTGCGAAACGAGCTACAAAGATCGCGGCGGAAAATACCAGGGGCAAACGGGTGTTACTTTGCCTAAAGCGTAATCCTAACGTTTTTTGTCACACTGAACCCTCGATGTAATTGACGCCGCTGCCTGGTATTGGCTCGCCATTGAAGGTGGCTCTTGAACCATCCAGTACCAGCCTGCCCTGTAAAAACCACCTGACTGCAACCAAATAAATAACGTGCTCCAGGGCAATGACTTTCTGTGCGAGCGTGTCGGCGGTGTCAGTGCGTGTTACTGGTACCTTAGCTTGTAGCACGGGCGGCCCGCCATCGAGCTGCTGTGTTACAAAATGAACAGTCACGCCTGCTTCATTGTCGCCCGCATCTAATGCCCGCTGGTGTGTATTCAAGCCTGGGTATTTCGGTAGCAGAGACGGGTGGATATTCAGTAATTTGCCCTCGAAGGCGTTGATGAACACCGGTGTCAGAATGCGCATAAACCCGGCTAGTATCACCAGATCAACAGAGTGGTTGTTCAGTTCATCAACCATTGCCTGGTCGAAAGACTCACGGTCTTGAAACTTTCGGTGATCGATACAGGCAGTGGGTATGCCTGCTTCGGTTGCTCTGGCAAGTCCGGCTGCATTGGGGTTGTTGCACAGGACAACGGCGATGTTAGCCGCGAGTTCGCCCGCCGCACATGCGTCGATGAAGGCTTGTAAGTTTGAGCCGCGGCCGGAAATTAGAATGGCTAACCGGTGTGAAACCTCTGCGCTCATGGCAGAAGCTGCACCTCGTTTTCTCCAGCCGTAATTTTGCCGATCTGCCAGGTTTCGTGCCCGGCGGCTTGAAGAAGCTCGGTTGCTTTTGGCGCATTCTCACTGGCCACGCAAACGACCATACCCACGCCGCAGTTGAATGTGCGGTACATCTCGCGTGTGTCCACGTTGCCCTGCGATTGCAACCAGGTAAAAATGTCTGGCCACTCCCAGCTTGCCGTATCAATAACAGCGCTGCAGTCGTCGGGCAAGACGCGCGGGAGGTTTTCTAACAGGCCGCCGCCAGTGATATGCGATAACGCTTTCACCTCAACTTCACTGAAGAGCTCAAGCAGTGCTTTGACATAGATGGTGGTAGGGGTGAGTAACGCCTTGCCAAGGGTGGTGTCACCCAGTGCGCTATCCAGCGGCTGCGCGCTGCGCTCGAGAATTTTGCGAATAAGAGAGTAGCCATTGGAATGTGGGCCGCTGCTGGCAATGCCAAGTAGGACATCTCCTTCACAGACCTTGCTACCATCAATGATCTGGCTTTTTTCGACGACGCCTACGCAGAATCCGGCCAGATCATAGTCGTCACCTTCATACATACCGGGCATCTCGGCAGTTTCTCCGCCGACTAGCGCACAGCCTGCTTGCTCACATCCTGCGCCAATGCCGGTAACCACGTCTGCAGCGGTATCTACGTTCAGTGCGCCGGTAGCGTAATAATCGAGAAAGAACAGGGGCTCTGCACCCGCCACCACCAGATCATTGACGCACATAGCGACCAAATCTATGCCGATGGTGTCGTGGATACCCAGCTCCATGGCCAGGCGCAATTTCGTGCCAACACCGTCGGTGCCTGATACCAGGACGGGCTGTTTATAGCCCTCGGGAATTTCACACAGCGCGCCAAAGCCGCCTAACCCGCCGAGTACTTCGGGGCGCGTGGTGCGCGAAGTCACACCTTTGATTCGCTCTACCAGTGCGTTTCCGGCATCAATATTCACTCCAGCGTCCTTATAGCTTAAGGCCGAAGAATTACTGTTATCGCTCATGGCGGGGTTCCGTGCAGTGGGTGCGAAAAGAAGGAAGGGTATTTTAGCCTGCTCGCGCAAATAGCGCACGGTAGATTTGCTAAATTTCTGTTCAGTGCTGCTACAATGCGCGCAGAATTCCTCGTTGCTTTGGAGAAAGGTTTGCACAGTTTGCGATCTCTGTTAGGGCTATTCGGCTTTGTTTTCACACTGTTGTTTCCGCCTGGAACCGCGGCGGCCATTGTGCCAGATCTCTATTCTGCGCAGGTGCAGGTTAATGATCGCAGTGCGAAAGCTTTGGAGGAAGGCGCCCAGGCCGCTCTGGCGCAGGTATTGGTGAAAGTCTCTGGGTCTTCGGCGGTTCTCGATGGCCCAGACATACGCAATGCACTGAAATCAGCGCGCAGCCGAGTGCAAACCTACGTGTATGCCAGCAGTCGGCCCAATAGCGATCTGCCCCAGGTGCGGTTTGAGTTTGACCCGAATTATGTCACTGATCTGGTGCGACAATCTGGCGCGCCGCTGTGGACGGCTAATCGGCCAGCGGTATTAGCGTGGGTGGTGCTGCAGGAAGACAATCGACAACGATTTTTAAATGAAGACACCGATAGCGCCCTTGCGCGGGATATCAAGGCCGAGTTTTCTCGCCGGGGGCTGGCTCTTCAGCTGCCTTTACATGATCTGAAGGATGCCAATGCGCTTAGCGCAGCAGATGCCTGGAGCCGGGTTAGCGCTAAGCTGCGCGGTGCTTCAAAGCGATATGCGGTGAAAGATATTGCCGTCGCAAGAGTAAAACCGGTATCTGGAGGTGAGTATTCCGCAGATTGGGCGTATTTGTTCAATCAGGAGCGAATCACCGCTTCATCAAAAATCGGAGACTCGGCTCTGGTAATGGGTCGAGGGGCAAATCTCGTCGCCGATTCCATGGCCTCTCGCTATGCCGTTCGGCCCAGTAGTGGCGAAATGCAAGTGGTCCGGATGTTGGTGAGTGGTGTTTTCGAGTATGCAGATTATGCCGGTGTTGTGCGGTGGCTGCGCTCGTTGGAGCCCATCAGCTACGCCAATTTAGAGCGCATGCAGGGGGATAGATTGACGCTTGTGCTGGGCACCCGGGCTAATCCCGCAAGTCTTCGCAGTATTATCGAGCTCAATGAAAAACTTGTTATTGAGCAGTCTCAAGACCCCTACACTGCGCTGAGTTACCGGTGGCAGAATTAGGTGGCAGAACTAGGTCCGCAAACGTTGGGTCAGCTGGCGCTGCCAGTTGACCTCAATGACGGGGCTACCTTTGAGAACTTTCTGCCGTTTGGCGGTAATGCGCAGGTCATCGCCGCATTGCACGCTCAATTAAACCAATTTACGCATGAAGTTGATGCCGCCAAGGGTGTCTCAGAGCAGTTCATCTATCTGCATGGGGCCGCTGGCTGCGGTAAGACGCACCTATTGCAGGCGGTTGCCAATGCCGATAGTGCCGGTAGCCTGTATTTACCGCTGGCCGACCTGCAGGAATTCGATCCTGTTGCGGTACTGCAACAGGCTGAGCGTAGTCGCCGAATCTGTATAGATGATCTACACGCCGTAGCGGGCGACACGGCGTGGGAGGGCGCGCTATTTGATTTCTATAATCGGGCCAGAGAAGCCCGATGTTGCCTGCTGATAGCGGCTGATGTTGCGCCGCGCGCGTTATCGCTAGGGCTGGAAGACCTGCGCTCTCGATTGAGTTGGGGGGTTGTTTTTCAGTTGGAAGAACCAGACGATCAGGCCAAGGCCGATATCTTGGCACTGCGCGGCGCTGCTCGGAGCATGACGCTCTCGCCAGCGGTGGCCTCGTATATTGTGAGTCGCTCGCCCAGGCAGACGGGCCATTTACTGGCAGTTCTCGATTTGCTGTCTGAGGCGTCGCTGGTGAAAAAGCGGGCTATTTCTGTCCCCTTTGTGAAAGAAGTCATGGGTTGGTAGCAATAAACGCCTCTATCGCATGAGATCGGGGCTATGTCGTGTTGCGCAAGTGGAAATTTCACCGAATTTCCGCGCTCGCCCACACTTAATGAATGTTATTATGTACAAGTAACCGCATATTACGCATGGAGTAACATTAGAATGAAAAATCGTCTGATATCGGCCTCTGCAGCCGTTTGTCTGTCTCTGGCTGCTTTCGCGGGCCCCGCGTCTGCAGATCTGCCCATTACGATCAATGCTGGCTATGGCTACTGGTTCTTCGATAGGGAAGTTCAGGGCTTGGAGCCGGATGACAATGGTACCCCTGTTCTGGGCGCCGAGTACGCTTTCACCGACAACTGGTCGGCTGAGTTCTTAGTCGCGCATGACGAGACTGAGTTTGAAGACGGTACCGATACCGACATTACTACCTGGCAGCTAGGCGGCCTATATTACATAGGCGCACCGGCAAAAGTACGCCCCTATTTGGCATTTGGTGCTGGCGAAATCGAGCTGGAAGCTGATCAGTTCGATACGGTAGAAACTACTTTGAACGCCGGTGGCGGTGTTCGCTGGATGTTTAACGATCGCGTTGGTGCGCGTATCGACTCTCGCGCAATCTACAGCGTTGATGAGAGCGACACTGATTTTCTGGTGTCGGCTTCGTTGAGCTTTTATCTGGGTGATGTGGCAGCCGCTGCTCCTGCAGCCGCACTGGTAGCTGCTGGCCCTGTCGATTCGGATGGCGACGGCGTGATGGACGATCGTGATCGCTGCCCCGACACCCCTGCCGGCACGCGTGTTGATGCTGATGGTTGTCCGTTGGCTGTTGCACAGGTGGCTTCTGTGAAGCTGAAAGTGAACTTCGCATACGATTCATCAGCCGTACAAACGCAGTACTTTGACGATTTGAGCGAGCTTGCTACCTTCCTCAAGCGCTTCGAAGACGTGCAGGTAGAAGTTGAAGGCCACACTGATAGTCAGGGTTCAGCTGATTACAACCAAGGTTTGTCGCAGTCTCGTGCGCAAGCAGTTGTGAATCACCTCGTTAACACGCACGGCATAGAGCGTAGCCGCTTGATGCCACGCGGTTATGGTGAGTCTCGGCCGGTTGCTAGTAATGAAACTGAAGCGGGCCGCGCGGAAAACCGCCGTGTAATGGCAACGCTGGAAGTGGAATACGAGAATTAAGATACAAGAGCTGACACGCAGAGCAATCTACAGCAGTTGGAAAGGATCCGCATCTGACTGAAAAGGAAATGCCTGCCGATATCGTTGCAAGTCTGCGCCGCTGAGGGAAACCTGAGCGGCGTTTTTTTTGTTGCCGCAATCGAGTATGACAGTACCGTCGGGGCTGATTGCCAGGCTATCGCCCTGATAGTTCAGGCCGTTTGCATCGCTGCCGACGCGGTTTACCCCAACGACGCAGGCCTGGTTTTCTATCGCTCTGGCCTGTAGCAGGGTACGCCAATGCAGGCTGCGGGTGTCGGGCCAGTTTGCAACAAACAATAACAAATCGTAGTCGTTCTGATTGCGGCAAAAAACGGGAAAGCGTAAGTCATAACAAACTTGCAGGCAGATTCTCCAGCCTTGGTACTCAACGATAACGCGCTCATTGCCGCTCGCGTACCGCTTGTGTTCTCCAGCATAGGCAAACAGGTGCTTTTTGTCGTAATGCCAAATTGCATCTTTGGTAGCAAACAGCATGCGGTTGTAGGCTTTGTCGTTGTATTGTGTTGCGATACTACCGGTTACTGCGCAGCCTTTGCGATTTGCGATGTCTTGCATCCATGCTTGAGTAGCACCGCCGCTAGCCGGTTCCAGGTTCGCCAATGCCTTCATAGAAAAGCCAGTGGTAAACATTTCGGGTAGTACTATCAGATCGGTAGGCCCGAGGCTGTCGATAATCTCACCGATTTGAGCTCGATTGTCTTCGGGTTTTTCCCAGGCGAGTTCGCACTGAACCAGTGATACGTTTAGATCGCGCATAGTTTTTCGGCCGCTGCTTTGAGTACATCGTCATTTTTGGCAAAACAAAATCGCAGATAATGTTGAGGCGGTGCATCTTCATAAAAGACGGATATCGGAATCGATGCGATGCCGTGCTCCCGCGTCCATTTACGCGCAAGTGACTCGTCAGATTCGCTGCAAATTGCACTGTAATCCAGCAACTGAAAGTAGGTGCCAAGGCTGGGTGTGAGTGTGAAGCGGGAGTCTTCCATGGCAGCGCAAAATAGGTCACGTTTTGCCTGATAAAACTCAGAAAGTGACAGCGGATAGTTCGGTTCAAGGCGCATGAAGTCTGCCAGTGCCAATTGCACCGGCGTGACTGCAACGAAACACACAAATTGATGTACTTTGCGTAATTCTTCTGTGAGTTGTGCAGGTGCAACACAGTAACCCGTTTTCCACCCCGTCACGCTGTAGGTTTTGCCAAAAGAGTAAACCGCGAAGCTGCGTTCTCGCAGCGCAGGATACTGCAGCACGCTGTGGTGTTGTGCAGTATCAAACACCAGGTGTTCGTAGACCTCGTCGCTCACCACAAGCAGATTGTGGGTGTCTGCAAGCACCTCCAGCTGAAGCATATCTTCATGACTGACCACGGCGCCAGTTGGGTTGTGAGGCGAGTTGATAATGATCATGCGTGTGCGCGGGGTCACCGCGCCTTTCACGAGCTCCCAGTCAATCGAAAAGCTCGGCGTTTTTAGCGGTAGCCGAACGCATCGACCGCCCGCCAGTTCGACCGACGGCGCATAGCTGTCATAGCTAGGGTCAAACACAATCACCTCGTCGCCTGCATTGACGCTGGCCATGATTGCGCAGTAAATACCTTCAGTAGCCCCCGGCAATATTGTTATCTCAGTTTCTGGGTTACATTGAACATTGCGAAAGTTGGAAATTTGTTGGGCAACGGCTTCGCGCAACGCCATGACGCCGGCCATCGGCGCGTACTGGTTGTGGCCTTTACCCACGTGATTCTGCATTGCTTCGCGTAAGCTGGGGTGGGCATCAAAATCGGGAAAGCCCTGGGATAAGTTCAGCGCACCGACTTCCTGCGCCAGGGCAGACATTTTCGTAAAAATGGTCGTGCCCACATGGGGTAGCTTGCTAGTGAGCATCGCTGGCGTGAAGCGAATGCTCGGCGTCGGCCGTTGTTTCACCCGGTTGTAGCTGTAGGTAGTCACGAAGATAGTGCACGAGCAGGTAGAGAGGGCCCGTGTCCAGAAGAGCAACGGTCGCCTTGAACAAATAGTTGCTCCCTACTAGCAGTAGCAGCGCCTGAAAGGTCATTTCACCGCGCATAAAAGCGGCGCCGAACGTAACTGCAATGACCATGATGGAGTCGACCATTTGGCTCATTAATGTGCTGAAGTTATTGCGAATCCAAAGGTGTTTGCCCTTTGTGACGCGCTTCCAGAAATGGAAAAGATGCACGTCGCAGTACTGTGCCGCAATGTAAGCAATCATGGACGCGAATACGGCGCCCGAGGTAGTGGCATAGATTAGTTGATACAGGCCAATACTCTGGTCAACGACCTCGCCATTGGGTAATGCAACTGGCGCAGCCAATTGTATTATCTGCCAGGGTGGCATGGTATCTGCCGGTACAGCGGGCATTAGATTTCCCAGTGTTAGCACTGCGAGAATAAACAAATTCAGGCCAAGGCCAACTGTTACCAGAAAGTTTGCACGGGCTTTGCCATACAGCTCACAAATGAGATCGGTGCATAGAAATGTCAGTGGATAGGGCAGGACGCCTACTGCCAGTGCCATTGGGCCTAGCTGTACAAAGCGTGTAATGCCAATGACATTGAGAAGGGTCATTGCGCAAAGGAAGATGCCCGCAAGTACAATGAAAACGCGTTCACGCCGTTCTCGCAGCTGCGCAGGTCCGATCACTGATTAGCTTTCCTTCTGTCCGAGATTGGCATGTAGAACGGCGCCATTGATGACTGGATTATGATGAGCCCAATGAATAAGCTCTGCGATCTCTGCCGGCTCTATCAGCCGGTTGAAGCTATTCATGCCGGCGATTGATGCGGCAACCGTTGGGTCTGTGCCAAGGTGTGTGCGGAGCATTTCGGTATCGGTAAATCCGGGGCAAATCATTGCTGTATGTATTCCACTGCCCATTAGGTCCTGAGTGCTGGCGCGCATCATGCCCAGCTGAGCGTGTTTGCTCAAAACATAGCTGAATGACCCCGGTACCGCTTTCTCTGAAAGAGTGGAGCCAACATAGAGTAGGCTGCAGTGTTCGCCCATTTGCGGTAACAGTTTCTGGTTCAAATGATTGACTGCGACAACGTTGGTTTCCAGTACCGCGCGAAGGTCTTCTCCCGCACAGTCTCTCACGCTGTCTTTCAACATTTGGCTCGCATTATGCACCAGTGCGATTTGGTGGTTTTCGCCGCTCGCCCCACCCAAGGAGCTGATTAATGTGTGGCAGGCTGCGTCTATTGATTCCGAGTTTGAGAGATCACAGGCGATATTGGTAACGCCCTCAAGTGGGCATGCTCGTCTGGATAGATTGTAAACCTCGAACTCATCGTTCAGGAAGAGTTGGGCAGTTGCGCTACCAATACCAACGCTTGCCCCAGTGATAATTGCTGCTTTCATTAATAGTCCTGTTGCCGTTGCTCGCCCGCATCTTAGACGGCAGTTTTGTTGGGTTTTTAGGTGGCTTACCGGCTAATTAATTAGTCGACTAGCTGCCCATTGTCGATGACGGATCAGACTCTTGCATTTCGTCGGTGACGTCAAGTAACTGCTTACGTTAAACTCAGCGTATGGATCAGTTAACGACATTGTATATCGACAAAGAGCGCCACAAGTTTTCTGCGGCTCACTACACCATTTTCAGTGCGACTGAGCGCGAGCGCCTGCATGGGCATAACTACTCCGTATCTGCCCGCATCGTCGCCCCTATGGGCGATAACGGCTTTTCCGCCGATTACAACGTTTACAAAAACCGCTTAGCGAAGCTGTGTGATGCGCTTGATGAGTACCTTCTGTTGGCTGGTGAATCTCCCTATCAGTCGATTGAGGAGGCCGGCGACAATTATCGAGTGAGCTTTGCTAACGAGCAGATGTTGTTCTTGCGTGCTGATACGATTGTTTTACCAATACGAAACGCTACCGTAGAAGAGTTTTCCAGATATTTGCTAGATCAGCTGCTGAGCGATGGCTCTGACGACGATCTGCGCGAGGTTGAGCTCTGTGTTGCCTCTGGTCCCGGGCAAAAAGGGTGCGCGCTATGGCGAAAAGGCGAATAGCGGCGCAAACACCCGGTCCGATGCCGGTGTGATTCTGTTGGAAGCTGTTGTGATGTCTTTTAAAAGGTAATGCTAGCCAATACCGCTGTGCCGCAGCAGCGGCCCGGTGCTTGGTTCACGGCCACGAAAAGCCACAAAAGCCTCCATCGGCTCCCGAGAGCCACCAACCTCTAAAATTTCCTTCTGGAATGAAACACCCGTCTCGGTATTGAAAATACCTTCTTCTTCGAATCTTGAAAAAGCGTCAGCAGACAAGACTTCAGCCCACTTATAACTGTAGTAACCCGCTGCATAGCCTCCGGCAAAGATATGTGAGAAGGCATTTTGAAACCGATTGAACGAGGGGGTAGGGATGACGCTGACAGCGCTGCGAACCTCGTCGAGCAATGATTGCACAGAGGTGAACGAGTCGCTGCCCGATTCCTGGTGAAGCCGAAAATCAAACAGAGCGAACTCCAGCTGGCGAACCATTGCCATCGCCGACTGAAAATTGCGCGCAGCCAGCATTTTGTCGAGTAACTCTTTCGGCAAAGGCTCGCCGCTTTCATAGTGCCCGGAAATAAAGGCGAGTGCCTCGGGCTCCCAGCACCAGTTTTCCAGGAATTGGCTGGGAAGCTCAACGGCATCCCAGGCAACGCCGTTTATTCCAGAAATGGCGGCCACCGTTTGTTGGGTAAGCATATGATGCAACCCGTGACCGAATTCGTGAAACAGCGTGGTGAGTTCATTGTGCGTTAGCAGCGCGGGCTCTTTGCCCACAGGTGCAGTGAAGTTACACACTAAATAGGCGACCGGTAACTGGAGGCCCGTCGAGCGCGAGCGTCTGATGCGGCAGTCGTCCATCCATGCCCCTCCGCGCTTATGCGAACGCGCATAGAGATCAAAGTAAAACTGCGCAATGACGGTGCCCTCTGCGCTGACGTTGAACAGCCTGACATCTTCATGGTAAGTGTCGAACGCGAATTCTTCGGCAATTGTGATTCCGTAGAGGCGGTGAACTACTTCAAATAGGCCAGCAAGCGCGCGGTCAACGGGTAAATAGGGCCTGATATCTTCTTGGGAGACGGCGTAACGTTGTTGGCGCAATTTCTCGCTGTAGTAGCTCACATCCCATGCTTCGAGGTTATCGATACTGCCTTCGTCTACAGCAAAGCTAACCAGTTCGGCCCATTCTTGCTGGGCCTGAGCGCGGGATTGCTCGGCCAGTTGCTCCAAAAATCCGATGACCTGTTCTGGGGTATCTGCCATCTTGGTAGCTAACGACCGCTCCGCATAGTTGGCAAAACCCAGAGTTTCTGAGAGTTTTTGGCGGGCTGCCAGCGTTTCGTCAATGATTATAGCGTTGTTCCACTCGTTAGAATGCGGGCCCTGATCCGAGGCGCGGGTTGCGTTGGCGGTATAAACCTCTTGCCTTAGTTCGCGGTTGTCACAATACATGAGCACCGGCGAGTAGGAAGGAAAGTCTAGCGTTATCAGATAGCCATCAAGGTCTTGATCCTGCGCGGCTTGTCGAGCACTGGCCATTGCCGTAGCGGGTAAGCCGCTAAGTGCTTCTTCGTCAACTTCTTTGCGCCAGGCGTTGGTGCAATCGAGTACGTTTTCACCAAATTTACTACCTAGTTCAGACAGACGTTGTTTTAGGTTGGCGTATTCGGTTTGCTTTTGTTCGGGCAGTGCAACACCGGCCAGTCGAAAGTCGCGCAGCGCGTGTTCTATTGCCTTTTGCTGCCCGGCGCTTAGGGTGTCAAACGCTGCGTCGTCCCCAATTTGCTGATAGGCGGCGCATAGCTTCTTGTGCTGGCCCATCCAAGTGCCATATTCAGACAACAGCGGAAGGCAGGCGTTGTAGGCCTCGCGCAGCTCTTCATCGTTGCGCACACTGTTGAGGTGCGATACCGGCGACCATGCTTGGGCGAGCATGTCTTCCATCTCTTCAATGGGTGCCAGCAGATTTTCCCACGTGTATTTAGTGTTTTTTTGCAGCAGTGTCTCAATGTCTGTTTTGTTTTTTTCAAGCAAGCCCGAGATGGCAGGCTCGACATGTTCGGGACGAATTTTTGAGAAAGGGGGTAGCGTATGTCTTGCCTGCAGTGGGTTGTTCATGGGGTAACCGTAAACCTTTTTAGGTGAATACTTGAATAGGTAAATTTAGAGCGGCGGCGCCTAGCCCATTTACGTAATGAGATGTTGCAAAAGAATAGTGAGAGCGCGGCACTATCAGGTCAAGTTTTAGGGCGCTTTTTCAGTGGTGCAAAGCCGTCATTTGATACCGCGGTTGGCTTCTTTCCCGATTGCTTGGCGGGTTTTTTTGCGCTTTTGCTTTTGCTGGGCACTTTCTTTTTGCCCGCCGGGCCTTTCTTGGACTTTTTCTTTTTGATACCAGCGGCTCTGCCATCAGACTTCTGCTTTTTGGGGCCGTTATACTTTGCTTTCAGCCCAGAAAGGGCTTTTCGTTCGAACTCCAGGCCAAGATAGCGCTGTACACTGATCATGAGATTCCACTCACTGGCTACTAATAGCGTTACGGCAGTGCCGCTGGCGCCTGCGCGGCCGGTTCGGCCGGTGCGATGAAGATAGTCATCGCCGCTGTAGGGCATATCGTAGTTAACAACAATATCGACCCCTTTTACGTCCAAACCTCTCGCTGCCACGTCGCTGGCGCACAGCACGTCTATTTTGTCGCCGTGAAACTGCTGCATGACGTGCGTGCGCTCTTCGGTGCTCATCTCGCCGTGCAACGCACCGCAGCGCACAGATTCTGCTCGAAGGATTTTCGATAGCCTGGCTGCGGTGATACGTTTATTGGCAAAGACAAGCGCACGTCGAAAAGTAGTTGTCTTCAATAACGATGCCAGAAGTTTGTCTTTGTGCGCGACACTGTCAGCCAGTATGAGCTGGTGACCAATGGCACTGTGTGGTTGGCGAGGTTCCGCCAGCGATATCCGTTCAGGATTTTTTAACAAGGTTTGCGCTATTTGCTTTACACCACCGTGCCCGAGAGTTGCCGAAAGCATCAGCGTTTGCCTTTGGGGATTGCACTGTTTTGCGATTGCGATTACATCATCGCGAAAACCTAAATCAAGCATGCGGTCGGCTTCATCTAGCACGAGAGTTTGCAAGCAGTCTGCTTTTACGCTCCCCTTGCGGCAATGTTCTAGCCATCGGCCGGGGGTTGCCACAACAATTTCCGGATCTTTACGTAACAGCGCCTTCTGGTATTTGAAATCTGCTCCGCCGGTGATTCCGGCTGCAGTCAAATTGGTTTTCATCAGCAGGTGGCGAGTTTGTTTCAATACTTGTCTAGCGAGTTCGCGAGTGGGTACGAGAACGAGCGCGAGAGTGCCTTCCTGTTGCGCGGCGGTGCTCATCAAAATATTTTGCACAAGTGGTAACAGGTAGGCGAAAGTCTTGCCGCTACCCGTTTCAGCGCTGACCTGAATGTCTCTGCCTTGCAGGGCTATGGGTACCACAGCGGCTTGGACCGGAGTGGGTTCTGCAAACTCGAGCGCATCCAGGCCAAGCCGCAGGCTGCGTTCAAAAGGTATCTCAGCAAACAAAAAGGCGCACCGTTAGACAGTAGTTTAAGGGCGCTAGTGTACCCCAATTGGCGTAGGGCGGGTGCATTCCAATAGACCGACGGAACATGCTGGTGCACACTGTGGCGCGGATAGAATCAATTCTTTGGGCTGCGCTTTGGCGGCCAGAGACGGAAAGGCAGAGATGGTAAAAGCAGTAAGAATTACTCAGAACGGTGGCCCAGAGGTGTTGTCTGTGCACGAGGTGTCACTTGCTGCGCCCGGGCCCGGTATGGTGACAATTGAAAACAGGGCAATCGGCCTGAATTTTATCGATACATACCATCGAAGTGGTCTGTACCCGCTGCCTTTGCCAACAGGCATTGGGCTAGAAGGCGCTGGGGAGGTGGTGGCTGTCGGTGAGGGCGTGAGCGCTGGGAGCCTAAGCGGTGACGAAAGTAGCACCGCGTTAAACATAGGCGATCGGGTGGCGTACTGTTCGGCTGGCTTCGGCGCCTACGCAGAGGCTCTGAATCTGCCGGCATCGCGCCTTGTGAAGATCCCGGAAGGCGTCAGCTATGAGCAGGCCGCCGCAGTGCTGTTGAAAGGACAAACGGCGGAGTACTTGCTACAACGCACCTATGCCCTCACTGCCGGCGATACATGTCTGTACCACGCAGCAGCAGGCGGCGTTGGCCTTATTTTCGGACAGTGGGCGCGCAGCATCGGAGCCAACGCGATAGGCACGGTTGGCAGTGACACCAAGCGCCAACTGGCGTTAGATCATGGTTTCTCACACGTGATCAACTATCGTGAAGAAGATGTTTTGGCACGTGTGCTGGAAATTACAGGAGGCGAGAAATTGCCGGTTGTCTACGATGGGGTCGGCAAAGATACGTTCGATGTATCGCTGGACTGTTTGCGGCCCCGAGGATTGATGGTGAGCTTTGGGAATGCTTCGGGGCCGCCTCCGCCTCTCGAATTACAGACGCTGGCGGCCAAGGGCTCTTTGTTTATTACCCGCCCAACGATGCTGTCCTACACAGCAACTACAGAAGAGCTTCATGCGTCATCCGCAGCTGTTTTTTCACGTGTCTTGAGTGGCGATATTGAGGTCGAGATACATCAACGCTACCCGTTGAGTGAGGTTCAAGCCGCTCATCGCGATCTGGAGAGCAGAAAAACCACCGGCTCTACCGTATTGTTGCCGTAGTTCAGATCGTTTTAGTGGCACGAGAGACACGAGGATGCACAGTGTGAAACCCACAGCAGATGCGCAACCGATTAATGCCGGCGCTATCTACGCGCTTATTGCGCTTCTGCTCGCCTATATACTTTCGTTTATTGATCGTAACGTTATGGCGGTTTTGATTGGCCCCATCCGCGAAGATTTCGCCATCAGTGATTTCCAGTACAGCCTGCTCCACGGTTTCGCGTTTTCGATGTTCTATATTTTTCTGGGTTTGCCGATCGCGCGGGTGGCTGATCGTGGTAGTCGCAAGTGGGTTATTACCGTCGGCGTGTTTTGCTGGAGCCTGATGACTTGTCTTTGCGGCCTGACGAAAAGCTTCGCTACACTGTTCGTAGCAAGGGTTGGCGTTGGCGTTGGCGAAGCCGCGCTCTCTCCCCCTGCGTATAGCATGCTCAGCGATTATTTTTCCTCGGAAAATCTGCCCAGAGCCATGGCAATCTACACCCTGGGTATTACGCTGGGCGGCGGGCTTGCCTATATCATTGGCGGTGCTGTCTATGAGTATTTTACTGCGGCAGGGCCCTTGGTGCTGCCCGGGTTCGGTGAACTTCGTGCCTGGCAAACAACGTTCATTGTGGTTGGGCTACCCGGGTTTTTGCTAGTTGGTTTACTCGCTCTTATGGCGGAGCCTCCGCGCAAAGGCTTAGCGGTACAGCAGCAAAATCACAGTGTTGCGGAGATAGGGGCACACTTACGCCAACGCTGGCAGGCGTACTTCGGCCTCATTCTCGCCGTTTCGCTGCTCTCTGTGCTGGGTTACGGCACCATGGCGTGGTACCCCGAATACCTGATTCGCAATCACGGTATGGGAAGGGGAGACGCTGGTTCTACCTTTGGCCTGATTTTTATTACTGCGGGCAGTGTGGGTACCCTTGTGGGCGGTTTTAGCGCAAAGCCTCTTCTGGCGCGTGGCTACACGGATGCCAACCTCAGGCTCATTCTGGTTATAGCACTGCTTTGGTGTATACCTGCGGCCCTGGGCCCCAGAGCAGCCACACCGGCGATGGCGCTGGCGGCTGCTGTGCCTATTGTTTTCTTTCTTAACAGCTATTTCGCGTTGGCTATTGCAGCGTTGCAACGCATCACCCCCAATCGTATGCGAGCTCAGGTCTCTGCTTTGCTGTTGTTTATGACCAATTTTTTTGGTCTTGCACTGGGTCCAACGGCGGTTGCCGCATTAACTGATTTTGTTTTCAACGATGATGCTGCGTTGTCGCGCTCACTGGGCTTATTGCCTTTGTTGGTTTGCCCCATGGCGGCGGCGCTGATTTTTTGGTGTTTGCGCTATTACCGAGAGGCGCTGGTTGACGATGTCGTGTAGTTTGTACCTCTGTAACAGAGAACCATGAGATGAGTTTTCAAGTTGCCCCGATTGTGCTGCACGGTGAAGGTATTCGTCTTGAACCGCTCTCGCAGGATCACGCGCAGGGGCTGTATAACCGCGGACGCTCGGAAACCGACTGGATGTATATGCCGCGCCCATGCTTCGTAGACCTTGCCGATACCCGTCAGTGGATTGCTGAGGCGCTTACTGCGCCGGTTCAACTCCCTTTTGCCATTGTCGAGACGGGCAAAGGTAAGGTAGTAGGGAGTACGCGGTACTTGAATATTCGCGAAGCACACCGGTCACTGGAAATAGGCTGGACATGGTTAGGAAGCGAGTGGCAGCGAACCGGTGTGAATACAGCGGTAAAATTGGCGTTGATGACGCATGCGTTTGAGCGCCTGCGCGCGTTGCGTGTTGAGTTCAAAACCGACCTAAGAAACGAGCGCTCACAGCGAGCTCTGGAGCGCATAGGTGCCACGCGAGAAGGTGTCTTGCGCAGCCATATGATTACGCAGAAAAATCACATACGTGATTCTGTCTACTACAGCGTTATTGACGCAGAGTGGCCTGAGGTGAAGGCCCATCTGCAACGCCTGGCGCAGTCTAGAGCTTAGCCTGCCAGGGCAGCGCTAGCTGGTTGTTGTTTGCACGGTTTCGTTTTCGGTAAACGCATCGGCGAAAAGCGCCGAGGTGAGGTAGCGCTCGCCAGAGTCGGGCAGTATTGCAACCACCATTTTTCCTTCATTGCCAGGTGCCTTGGCAACGCGATCGGCGACTGCCATGGCAGCGCCAGAGGAGATGCCGGCGAGAATACCTTCCTGCTGCATTAGCTTGTGCGCCCATTCCATGGCGTCTTCGCTGCTCACTTGCTCAACCTGATCTACCACCGATAAATCGAGGTTTCCTGGGACAAAACCTGCGCCAATGCCCTGTATTTTATGTGGCCCATGTGTGGGTTCTTCGCCGGCTTTGGCCGCGGTGATCATCGTTGTGCTGTCGGGCTCAACAGCAACGGTAGTAATGGCCTTGCCCTGCGTGTTTTTGATATAGCGCGAAATGCCTGTCACTGTGCCGCCAGTGCCGACGCCGCAGACTAAAATATCGATACCGCCGTCTGTATCCTCCCAGATTTCTGGCCCGGTCGTCTCCTCGTGTACTGCCGGGTTGGCAGGGTTATCGAACTGACTGGGTCCCCAAAATTTATCCGGATTTTCTGCCAATATCTCTTCGGCGCGGGCTATGGCCGCAGGCATGCCTTTGGCGCCATCTGTGAGGCGAACATCGGCCCCCAGCGACTTCATCAGCATGCGTCGCTCAAGGCTCATTGTGTTGGGCATCGTTAGAATACAGTCGTATCCTTTGGCCGCGGCCACAAACGCTAGTGCTATACCGGTATTGCCGCTGGTAGGTTCAACAATGGTCATGCCGGGTTTGAGAGAGCCATCTTTCTCCGCAGCGGCAATCATGCTTTGCCCTATGCGGCATTTCACTGACATTGCGGGATTGCGGTTCTCCAGCTTCACAAAGACATTGCCGGCACTGATGCGGTTAATCTTGACGAGCGGCGTGCCGCCGATGGTTTCAGAGTTATCGGTGAATATCTTGCTCATAATGTTTGCCCTCTGCATGGCCCGTAATCGGCGCCGCGGTGCTGGAAGTGTTTGTGTTGGCGACGGGTGAAAAGAGTAGTCCGGTGGGGTGCTACTTGTCCAGAGCGCTAACGGTATTGAACACAGTTGCAAAAAAGCAGGGTTGAGTTGGAACTCAAGGCGGCCGCCGATGTCTTATCTTGTAGCGGCGGCGGTTATTGCATTGCTTTGCCGTCTGCTACCAGCAAGTTTACTGGATTCCGTCCAGGTCCTATCTCTATTGCCAGTAGAAATACTGTGTGTGCCGGCCCGTTTGGGTCGGCTTTTTTTTGCCTGCATCACGTTTCAGTCAGTGCTCTCATCGTTCTGAGGACTCTGGCCCGCAGCGCCCAACAAAGACTGCTCAGTCTGCGGCCCTAATAAAGTGGCAGCTAATTTGCCATCAGGCCCAATCACCAGCGTGGTTGGCAATGCTGCCGGTCGAGCGAGGCCCAGCGCTGTGGAAGGGTCCTGCGTCAGCGTGGGGAAAGCGACGCCTAGGGTTTGCTCCTGTTGCCGCAACGTCTCCCCCACGGCGCCATCAAAGTTGACGCCATACACCGTGATCGTGTCGTGCTCGTTATGCACAGCATTCAGCTCTGGAATCTCTTCAATGCAGGGCTTACACCAAGGGGCCCAGTAGTTTATGAGAACCCATTGCCCCGTATGCGCGGATAGATCTAGCGCTCGGTTGTTGGTTGAAATTTCGCTGCTGCAGGCTGCCAGTAGGAATGAGACGAAAAAAACAACGCGAACGTTCATTTCGAAAATAAATCCACAAGGTTAGTGTTTAGAATGTCGCGCTGATTGCCGCGTTGATCACCGAGTAAGCGGTGAGCTTCGCTTTGCCAGTCTAAATCAGCGGACAGATCCTGTGCACTGAGCACGCGCTCCTCGTTAACCCACTCCTTGATCTGCCAGAAGGGCAGCGTGTGCAGGTCTCGGCTGAGCAGGTAATGCCCCTTGTCGTTTTGCGTGATTACCCTTTTGTCGAGCAGAATGTCGCGCAGCTCACCCCAGGTTTCGCTGTCCAGGCCATGAATCACTGAATGCCGACCGTCGAGTAACTCAATTTCCTTCAGCGTCGAGCCAGATTTTTGTTTTTGCCAAAAAAGATAGAGCACATCAAGCGCTTTGAGCACGCGGGGCCTGCTTGCCTGCTCGGCGTTCTGGTAGGCCGAAAGGCTGTGCACCAGTATTCCGCCCATCAGAACGATGTTCCATGAGAGATAGATCCAGAGCAGAAACAGCGGTACCGCGGCGAAAGCGCCATAAATGAAGGTAATACTCGAGCCCATGACTGCCGATGTGAAGAGCGATCGTGCCAGATGAAACGCTGCCGCGGATATGAAGCCACCAATCACGGCGTGACGAAAGGGCACCGAGCAATTGGGGATCGCCGCATACATCAAACTAAATCCAGCCGTCGTTAACAGCATTGGTAGTAACTGTAGTGCGTATGTTCTAGCGCCTAGAAAATCGAGCTGCTGCCCTAGCGTATCGGCGTAAGAGCCAAGATAGGTGCCAAGGCCCAAGGCAACACCGATGGAGATCGGCGCGAGCGTCAGTACGGCCCAGTAAATGAGAAAACTGGAAAGTGCACTGCGGTTTTCGCGCGCCCTCCATATCAAGTTGAATGCCTTTTCGACATTTCGCAGCATCAACACGGCGGTTACCAAAAGAAATGCGATCCCTGGCCCGGTCAACGATTTTGCCTGCTGGGAGAAGTTGCTGAGGTATTCCTGAATTTCGGAGCCCGATTCGGGAATGAGGTGCTCGAATAGGAAGGATTGCATTTGCCCCTCAAGGCCCTGAAATGCCGGGATTGCCGATGCCATGGTGTAGCCAACGGTTAACAGAGGGACGAGCGCGAACAGGCTCATGTACGTGAGCGCAGCAGAGCTTTCCAGGCAGCGATCAGCCAACAGCCTAGAGAATAGGTATCGAATTCGGCGCCAGGTTTCCCCAAGAGCGGCTTTGAGCAGTTCCATTGGCTTATTATGGCACGGATGCTATGCATGCGGCATATCGAGGCGCCACCTTGCGCGTTTCTCCCACCGACTTTGGTATACTCGTCGCACTTTTGCTAGGAGTGAATCTTTGATGAGCAAATATACGATTTACCACAACCCACGCTGTTCGAAATCACGTAACACGCTGGCTTTGTTGCAGGAAAATGGGGTGGAGCCTGAGGTGGTTCTTTACCTGGAAAATCCGCTGGGTGCTTCGGGCATCAAAACATTGCTGAAAAAGCTTGGAATTGGTGCGGAAGCATTAGTCAGGCGTGGAGAGGATGAGTACAAGCAAGCTGGCCTTTCCAAGGCATCCACAGAGGCGCAGATAGTGGCGGCAATGGCAGAATTCCCCAAACTGATTGAGCGACCCATTGTCGTGAAGGGTGATCAGGCAGTGCTTGGCCGCCCGCCAGAGAATGTACTTGAATTACTTAACGTATGAACGAGCCTTACGTACTGGTTCTTTACTACTCGCGTGGGGGAGCGACTGCCCAGATGGCCGAGCAGATTGCGCGCGGTGTTGAGCGCGTCAAGGGCGTAGCGGCGCGGTTGCGCACTGTTGCCCCTGTTTCGGCGGCCACTGAGCAAAGTGAACCCGATATTCCAGAAGATGGCCCGCTCTACTGTGAGTTAAATGATCTGCGCGATTGTGCAGGTTTAATAGTGGGTAGCCCAACTCGTTTTGGCAATATGGCCGCGCCTATGAAGTACTTTCTCGATCAAACCAGTACGCTATGGCTAAGCGGCGCTTTGATCGATAAGCCCGCAGCGGTCTTCACCTCTACGTCCAGCTTACATGGTGGGCAAGAGACGACGCTCCTCAGTATGATGACGCCTTTGTTTCATCAGGGCATGGTGATGGTGGGCCTTCCCTACAGTGAGCCAGGCCTCATGACGACCAGTAGTGGGGGCACGCCCTATGGCGCTACCCACTGGGCCGGTGCAGACAACAGTCGGGCATTGGATGCCACTGAGGCGGAGTTATGTCAGGCGTTGGGGAAACGTGTCGCCGGTTTTGCTTCGGTAGCAGTCCAATGAGCATGCCACGTTGGAGAGCTGCCGGTGTGGCTACGTGGCTTAGCTGGTGGGCTCTGTTCTTACAACAGGGCTACGATAGTTGGGAGCAAGGCGCACCCGTGTTTATTTGGGCAGTGAAGTTGCTGCCACTGCTGCTATTTGTGCGCGGGATGTTGCGGGATAATTTACGCAGTTATATCTGGCTATGTTTTGTTTCTCTGGGCTATTTTTTGATATTGGTGCAGCGTGGTTTTGCACAGTCCGCAGATCTGAGTGTCTGGATTGGCCTTGCCGCTGTGGTCTCGCTCTTTATTGCCGCAATGATGTATGTGCGGTGGCGAGCACAGGCGCTTCGCGAGCATCCATAAATTGCACTGCTTACAGTGCTTGCCTCCCGGGCAAAACGAACAGGATTTGGAGATTATTTAATGAGCAAGCCTTCTCTATTGCGCAGAGTATTCGGTGGTTTCTGGAATGCGTTGACGCGCATTCGGCTGGCGCTATCGAATATTCTGTTTTTGGTAATGCTCGCTTTGATTTACTTCGTTTACCTTGGCGGTGGCCCCGAGCCTATGCCCGAGAAGGCGGCACTCCTGTTGAATATGAGTGGAACCGTGGTGGATGAGCGTTCGCCGGTTGATCCGCTAATGGCCATTCTTAGTGAGCCAACGCCCGCAGAGCACGAGGTGTTGTTGCGTGATGTGATTGATGCCATAGGCTTCGCGGCGGAAGATCCTTCAATCTCAGCGCTGGTGATGGAGTTAGACTCACTGGTGTATGTAGGTATTAGCAAGAGTCAGGAAATTATTCCCGCGCTAGAAGCCTTTCGTGCAACGGGTAAGCCGATTGTTGCCGTAGGCGACTACTTTACGCAAGACCAGTACCTGCTTGCGAGTCATGCCGACACTGTCATCGCGCACCCCCTTGGTGGCGTAGCAGTTGAGGGTTACAGCAGTTATCAAAACTATTTTCGCGAAACACTGGAGAAAATTTCAGTGAGTATGCATGTGTTTCGCGCCGGCGATTACAAGTCGGCAGTGGAGCCTTATACCCGGGATGATATGTCACTCGGAGAAAAAGAAGTTACACGCGCGTGGTTGAGCGATCTGTGGAAAAAATATGCGGGAATTGTTGAAACCGAACGCGGGCTGGACAGCGGAGCCCTGGATAATTACATCAACAACTACGCAACGCGGTTGCAGGCGGCGGGCGGGGACTCTGCCACGTTGGCGCAACAGGCGGGGCTGGTGGACGAACTGATGTCGCGCAGTCAAAGCAATGAATATTTGGCGGAGCTGGTAGGAGCGACGAACGAAGAGGGTTTATATGAAGCGGTTGTGTTTGAGCGCTATGTGGCGCGTAAGCGCCCTGGCGTGCTTTCGCAGCCTGAGGGAGAGTACATCGCCGTAGTAACGGCGTCTGGAAACATACTTCCCGGGGAGCACCCACCGGGCACAATTGGCGGAGATACTCTAGCGCGGTTGATTCGCAGTACCGCAGAAAATGAGGCGGTAAAGGCTATTGTACTGCGCGTGAACAGTGGCGGTGGCAGTATGTTTGCTTCTGAGGTTATTCGTCAGCAGTTGCTGTACGCAAAGGAAAAGGGAATACCCCTGGTAGTTTCGATGGGCGCGGTGGCAGCGTCGGGCGGTTATTATATTGCGGCTGATGCCGACGAAATTTGGGCAACGCCTTCGACTATTACAGGCAGCATCGGTGTGTTTGCAGCCTTCCCAACCTTTGAAAAATTGCTGGAGCGTATGGGTGTTCGTACGGATGGTGTTGGGACAACGAAGCTTGCTGGATCATTGCGCATCGATCGCCCTTTAAATCAAGAAGTCTCTAAGGCGCTAAACAGTAACATTGAATTTGCCTACGATACTTTTCTTGAGATCGTAGCGGCGGGTAGAAACATGACCGTGGAACAGGTGGATGCGGTAGCTCAAGGCATCGTCTGGAGTAGCGCTGCAGCGCAAGAGGTGGGGCTCGTTGATGAGCTAGGCACGCTTGAAGACGCTATTGCGGCAGCAGCGCAGTTAGCAGCGCTGGAAAATTATGAGGTTGAGTATGTTTCCCCGCCACTCTCGCCTAGAGATATGTTGTTGAAGCAGCTGGCGAATCGTACGGGCGGTCTGGGTTTGATTAAGCCCAGTGCAGAGAATGCTGTTGTTCAACAGCTGTTAGAGCCGGTGAAGAAGGCCGCAAACGAGCTGTCGCTGCTGCAAGATCCGCGGAACCTTTACCTGCGCTGCCTCAGCTGCGGTGGTGTGAGGTAAAAAAGCTGGCGTCTAGTTCTGCGTCAGCGGCGTCGCGGCAGCTTCTTCTCTCGCTGCTCGCCATTCAGCCAAATCTTCCAGAATCATGTATAGGCAGGGCAGTAGCAACAGTGTGATGACTGTGGCAAACATAATGCCAAATGCTAATGAAATGGCCATTGGCACCATCGATTCAGCTTGGCTTGTGCGCTCCAGTAACATGGGTATCAAGCCAAAAAATGTCGTGAGTGAGGTGAGCAGGATCGCACGAAAACGCCGCTTGCCTGCCTCTACAACAGCGTCATAGCGATTCTCACCGCGCAAAACGGCTTTGTTGACGAAGTCGACGAGTATGAGGCTGTCATTCACCACCACACCACTGAGTGCGATCACTCCCATCAGCGACATCATGCTTAACGGGTAGCCGGTAACCCAGTGACCAAAGATTGCGCCGATCATACCAAAGGGTATGACGCCCATGATGATGAAGGGTTGGAGGTAGGATTTGGTCGGAATGGCGAGCAATGCGTAGATGCCAAACAACGCCAGGCTGAAACCTATCATCATGCTTCTTGCCATTTTGGCTTCTTCATCAGCTGCGCCAGATAACGCGTAACTCAGGCCCGGATACTTTTCTATCAGGCCGGGCATGACGTTTGTTTTTACTTCTGAAATGATCTTCGACGGCTCTACTATTTGTTTATTGACTTCTGCCGTGACTTCAGAGGCTCGTTGGTAGTTGATTCTGGTTGCCTTGCGCAGGCCCTGTTTGACTTCCATCTGAGCAACCGAGGCGAATGGAACTTCATCTCCGCCTGGGGTGCGGATAAACATATTATTCAGGCTATTGACGTTCTCTCTGTCTGCCTCGGGATAGCGCACCATAACCTTAATTTCATCGATGCCACGCTGTATGCGCTGTGCTTCCGCACCATAGAACGCGTGGCGCACCTGACTTGCTAAATCGAGCCGTGTTAGCCCCAGTGATTCGGCTTCGGGCAAAATATCCAGATGAAATTCGTCTGAGGTATCACCCACGCCGTTGCGAATATCGTACACACCATTGTAGTGGCGCAGCGCCTCTTCCAGATCAGCGGCCGCTTCTCGTAGCAAGTTGATATCACCGTGCATTAAGTCAAACGCCACATCGGCGCCCATGTCGGGGCCTTCTGCACTGGTGATGGCAAATACGTCTGCTCCGTGTACCTGGCCGACAGTGTCGCGCCAGAGTTGTTCGATCTCCCGCGTCGATATCGTTCTTTTATCTTCTTTAGTGAGCTCTACGTCGATGCGGCCATTCACACGGTTAAACGTATAGGTGGCCATATGTTTAAGCAATTTCTCGTCGCGTCCAGTTTCGCGACGATACTCGTCCTCAAGCGTTTTGAAGGCCAGCGCGATGTCGCGCACTGCTTGCAGCGTACGCTCTTTTGGAATGCCGTCGGACATGCGAAGCTCAACGTTCAGGAACTCTCCGGGCGTGTCTGGTGCCAAAATGGTGCGCACGGAGCCACCCGCTATCAAGCCGCTGGACAGAATAAGGAGCGAGATAAAAAAGGCTAGTGTGCTGTAGCGGTTACGTACGCAACGTTTCATCAGCGGTTGGTAGTGGTTTTTTACGAAGTAACGCAAACCGCGGTTCACCGCCTCTTGCACGTGGTCAATCTTCAGCAAGAACCTATTGCGGGTCGGTTTGCTGTGCGCAAGGTGCGCCGGCAGAATCCATTTAGACTCTATCAGCGAAAATACCAGGCACATAATCACAACCCAGCCGCAGGCCTCTGGAAAGGCGCCAAAAATGCCATCGATGAATAGGGTTGGCATGAAGGCAACAATGGTGGTGAGTACGCCGAACGTTGCTGGCGTCGCAACTCTGCGTACGCCTGCGACAACATTGGCTACGCTGTGCCCATACTCTTCCGTCTCGGCATAGGCGCTCTCGCCCATGATGATGGCGTCGTCTACGACGATACCTAACACCAGTATAAATCCGAAGATACTGATCATGTTGAGGCTGGCGCCAATGTACGGCGTATGAATCATTGCCATTGCGCCAAGGAAACAAATTGGGATGCCGATCATGACCCAGAATGCGAGTTTTATCTCAAGGAATAAGGCGAGAATGATGAACACCAGTAGTGCTCCCATTGCCAGATTGCGCATCATCATGCCCAACCTGTCGATGAGGTAGTACGTGCTGTCGTTCCAGATATCCAGGGTAATGCCTTTGGGTAGCGTGTGCGCTTTCGTGGCAACGTAGGCTCTAACGTCTTCGGCGGTGGCGATCAGATCTTGCTCGCCCATTGCAAACACCTGAACACCGAGCGAGTAAGTGCCATTGAAGGCCGCGAAGCCTGCGCCATCTGTAAAGCCGTCGTTAACGTTGGCGATGTCGCCTAGTAGAAGGCGCGTGCCATCGGGAAAGGATTTCAATACGAGGTTTTCGAAGTCTTGCTGCACATATGCCTGCGCTTTGGTGCGCAGCATAATATCGCCATTGTCAGTTCGCACCGAACCTGCGGGTAAATCCAGCGAGGAGGCGGCAATGATGTTGCTGACTTCGCCCAGTGTTAGATGGTACTCGCGCAGGAGTTGCTCTGATATTTCTATCGAAATTTCATAATCTCTGTCACCCACGACTGAGGCAGCAGACACATTGGGGTAGGTGAGCAGGTCGCGCCGAATTTCTTGAGCGATTGCTTTCATGCTGCGTTCCGCAACATTGCCAGAAAGTTGAACAATGAGGGCTGGGAACAGCAGTTGGGGTTGGCTGATGATGGGTTTTTCAGCTTCCTCGGGAAAGTGGGCAATGGCGTCTACCCTGTTTTGCACATCGCTCATCAGGCTGTTGAGGTCGGTGCCCTCAATAGGCTCGATCATAATTGTGGCAGCGGACTCAAAAGAATCCGATTCGACGCGCTTTATACCCTCAAGATCATTGATTGCCTCTTCAATCTTGAGTACGACGCCCTGTTCAACTTCTTCCGGCGCAGCACCGGGGTAGGGCGCATCGATCCAAATCATCTCGATGTCGAATGCAGGAAACATTTCGCGCTGAATGCTCAGTGCAGAGCCGATGCCAACGGCGATGATGACGAGCATTAACAGATTAGCCGCAACCGGGTTATAAGCGAACCATGAAATGATTCCCGAGCGTCGTCTTTCCTGCGGTTCGATGCTCATTAGCCGTCGGTGCCCATAGTGGCTGCTTTAGGGTCTACCGCAGCAGTGGTTTCGTCCATAGTTTCTTTGGGCGAGTTCTTTTCCTCTTGTAGAGGGCGGCCGCTGGCGTCAAGCCGGTCTGTAGGTGTGCTCGATTTTATGCGCACTTCGCTACCATCAAAGGAGTTGTCCAGGGAGGTCAATGACACGAGATCGCCCTCATCTAAACCAGCGCTGATATAGATTTGATCGCCACCCACTTTCAGGAGCTCCACAGCGCGGTTGCGCAAGTGCATAGCCTCATCAATAACCCAGACAAAATTACCGGCCTTGAGAAGATAGCGCGGAAGGCGAACGACATCGTTGATTTGCTTGCCTTCGATATTGGCATTAACGAACGTACCCATGCGCAGCGGTTCTCGGCCCTCTGTCTTCAAACCATAGGGGTCGTCGATTCTGGCGACGGTATACAGTACGCGGGAGCGTTCGTCGTAAACACCTTCAGTGCGGTGCAGATACGCCGGCCAGTGGTTTACGACACCGCCGACATCAGTGTAGAGATCGATGCTCGAACCGGTGGCTGCTTCGCCAATTTGTGGCAACTCGAGGTAGGGGAGGCGGTTCTGAGGAATGGGTAACCGAATTTCTGCCGCCTCAATAGAGAAAATATCTGCCAGTGGTGTTCCCGGCGACACGAATTTTCCAAGTTCAGCGCGCTTGGCCTTGATGAGTGCATCGTATGGCGCGCGAATAATTGTTCTGTCCAGGTCGTCCTGGGCACTTTCTAAATCTGCTTTAGCAGAGAGTAGCTGGGCTTCTGCCTGCGCGAGCTGCGGCTTGCGCAGATAGAGGTCTTTTGCGTCTTGGCTGCGCTGGCTTCCTTTGGGTAGCTTGCTCCACTCCCGGGCGGCAACCTCGGCGCGGCCTTTTTCTTGCGCTAAACCGCTGCTTGCTGAGGCCACGGCCGAGCGCGCCCGTAACAGCCCCGCCTCGTAATCGCTTGGATCAATTTTTAGCAACACATCACCGGCAGACACAAAACCGCCGGCGTTAAAGGCGTCTGACACCTCTATTACCCGTCCCCCCACTTCTGCTAGCAGAGCGGTTTCCCGCAAGGGGGTGACTGAGCCCTGTGCTTGAACGGGTACGCGCAGCGATTCCTTGACGACTTCAGCGACATCCACCGTAACCGGCAAGTAAACAGGCTCTCTGACTTCGGTAGGCGGGCGATTCATGTAGAGTAGCGTGGTGATGCCTACCGATACCAGAAGCATGATGACAGATAGAAAGATTTGTCGTTTTTTGGAGGCCAATTGAATTCCGTTTTCTGCGGTTTGGCGGATGAGAGCGCGACGAGTAAAAGCGGTGTTGCACGCGGCGAATGACAGCTGCGCGCATTAAACCACAAATCAAGCAGGGTTTAATGTGAAAAACTTGTAATGAATAGCGAAAAAACTACGTATGAACAGTAGCTTATGGGCGAATTACAGAAATTGTGACATGCCGCTCACAGTGTTTTTCACGCGCTTTCGTTACCGTCATTTGAAGTATCGACATGAATGTCCATTTGCGGGTAAGGGATGCTGATGCCAGCCTCATCAAACTTCAGCTTCACCGCCTCAGTGGTGTCCCAGAGCACGGCCCAGTAATCCGATGTTTTGGCCCAGGGGCGCACAATGAAATTAACACTGGAATCGGCTAATTCGCTCAATGCGATTTTGGGTGCGGGTTCTTTGAGCACTCGCTCATCGGCGGCGATAATGTCTTCAAGCAGGGCTTTTGCCTTGCGAAGATCGTCGTCGTAGCCAATGCCAAAGACCATGTCTACACGGCGAGTATCACGGGCGGAATAGTTGGTGATGTTGTTGTCTAGAATTGCACCGTTGGGCACGATCACTTCTTTATTGTCAGGTGTAGTCATGGTCGTAGTGAAAATGCTGATGTTGTCGATAACGCCGCTGGCGCCGGCAGCTTCAACAAAATCTCCTTTGGTGAACGGCCGAAAAATGATCAGCATCACGCCCGATGCAAAGTTAGACAGGGAGCTCTGCAGAGAAAGCCCTATCGCCAGGCCGGCGGCGCCCAGCAGAGCCACTAATGAGGTGGTGTCTACACCGAGCTGGCTCAGCGCTGCAATGATAACGAACAGCAGCAACACCCAGCGAAGAATACTGGTGAGGAAGCTCACCAGAATCTCGTCCATGCCTCTGGCTACAAGTAGTTTTCGGATCATGCTGACCACGATAGCCACAGCCATTCGACCGATAATGAAAATGACCAAAGCGAGTGCGATTTTGATACCCCAGGGGAGGGCGTAGTCATTTATCAGCGTGGGTATGTCGATGTCTAACTTGTCCATGGCGGTTTCCTTAGCGTGTATGCGCGAGACTATAAACAACTACGGGCGGTTTTCAAGATTGTTAAACCGCTCGCAATGCGATTGCGGCTGCTGCGATGCTATAGTGCGGTGACAGCCCCGATTTCGAAGACACGTACCGGTTTGTTCAGGAGTGCGATGATCCCTCAGGATTGTTTCATCGAAGTAATCAGTGAAGAGAGAATGATATGACCACAGTATTTGAGAATCCAGCCGATCTACTCGCTGCGCAAGGCCGGCATTTGGGATATAGCGATTGGCTGGAGATTGATCAGGAGCGAATAAACCTGTTTGCCGACGCTACCGGTGATCATCAGTGGATTCATGTTGACCCAGAAAAAGCGGCTGAGGGGCCTTTTGGAAAAACCATCGCCCACGGTTATCTCACCCTGTCGCTCGCCAATTTGTTCTTGCCTCAAATTATGCAGGTGAACAACACCTCAATGGGTGTTAACTATGGCTGCGAAAAAGTGCGTTTTCCGGCGGCGGTGCCTGTTGGCAGCCGTGTGCGCGGTGGCGGAGAGGTTGTCAGTGTTGAAGAAATGAAAGGCGGTGTGCAAATCGTGGTACGCATGACGATTGAAGTAGAGGGTGGCGATCGGCCAGCGTGTGTGATCGATACCATCAGCCGTTTTTTCCCTTGAGTGACCCGCTGGTGGTTACCAGTGACAAAGTAGAGCCTGTGCTGCCCGCGGCTACCGTTGTGTTAGTGCGCGATGGCGCTCAGGGGCTTGAAGCTTTGTTAGTGCAGCGGAATAAAGCGGTGCAACACATGGGTGGCATGTGGGTTTTCCCCGGCGGAAAAGTCGATGAGGCCGATTATCCTGCTGATCGCGATGAGTATCAGGCTGCTGTAAACGCTGCGATTCGAGAAACGCAGGAAGAGGCGGGTTTAACGGTGTCGGCAGATCAGTTGGTATACCTGGCGCACTGGACGACTCCAGAGGGCGCAAAAAAACGGTTTGCGACGTGGTTTTTTCTCACCATCTTGGAGGATGGGCAGCAAGTGCAAGTGGATGGCGGTGAAATAGCTGAGTATCGCTGGGTGCGTCCGCAGATAGCGTTGGCGGAGTCTGCGGACGAATCGCAATCTTTGCGGTTAGTGCCACCGACGTTTGTGAGCCTGAAGGATATCGCTGAGTGTGCTACCTGCGATGAGGCGCGAGAAATTTTCAGTGCGCGCGAGGCGATGCAGTATGCACCGCGCATGGTATTTGTCGAAGATGGCATCTGCTTTTTATATCAGGGAGATGCGGGTTATGACTCAGAATCGGTAGATGCAGGTGGTAGTCGACATCGCCTCTACATGGTTAACGATCAATTAGATTACATTCGCGAGCTCTGAGTTCGCCTGAAGGTGCATAGCGTGAAAGACGATCTGCCCGGCTCAATGAATCGACGACAGCTTTTGCGTGCAGCGGGCGCAACGGCCGCGCTGACCGTCGCCTCGGGCGCGGCGGCATTGCCGCGCAGTCAAGTGAAGCAGTGGGATGTTGTTACTGATGTGTTAGTGGCGGGATCTGGGGCTGCTGGCATCTCTGCCGCGATAGAAGCGCGGGGCGCTGGCGCCGACGTGATGGTGATTGAAGCCTTGCCGCGATTTGGTGGTGCTTCGGCTATGTCCGGTGGCGTGGTTTACGCCGGCGGTGGTACTAGCCTGCAAAAGGCGCTAGGCGTGGAAGATACGCGGGAGCAGATGTATGAATTCATCGCGCGCGCAGGCTCAGTGCATCCGCAGCTCGAAAAAATCCAGCGATATTGCGAAGAGAGCCCTGCTCACTTTGATTGGCTGGTATCCCAGGGCGTGCCTTACTCAGAAAAGCTGACTGAGGCCAAAGGCTTGCCGATGGGTGATGAATCACTCTACTACTCCGGTACAGAGCTGGCGTGGCCCGCGAGAGAAATGGCGAGACCCGCAGCCCGTGGGCACGTGCCTGGCGTGGTGGGTATGAACGGGGGGCGCCGTTTGATGGAGGCGCTGCTTGTTGCTGCGAAGAATGCCGGTGTTGGCTTGCAAGCCAGTGTCTCGGCAGAGCGTTTGATAGTGGAGAGTGATGGCCGGATCGCAGGCGCGCTGGTAACCACCAATGGCGAGCAGCGGACTGTGCGAGCGCGGCGCGGCGTAGTGCTTGCCTGCGGTGGCTTCATTCATAACCGGGAAATGCTCAAGCTCTATGCGCCGCAGTTGTTTGATTGCTCGGTGCCCTGGGGCAACGCAGAGGAAAAGGGCGTTGGCATTAACATGGGCATAGCCGTGGGTGGCGCGGCACTGCGGATGCATGAAGGGTTTGCCATCGCACCCATTTATCCGCCTGAAAACGTGCTGTCTGGCATTTTGGTTAACAGTTCGGGGCAACGTTTTATTTCAGAAGAGTCGTATCACGGCGTACTGGGCGACGCTATTGCCTATCACCAAAAGGGCAAAGCGTGGCTCATTACCGATCAGCGCAGCAATTTCAATTTCGTGCAAGACAATTTCTTAGAAGTTGCTAGTGCAAACTCAATTAGTGAATTGGCCGCGCAGCTGCCGTTGCCTAGAGGCTCATTGCAACACACGGTTGCCTACTACAACCGCAATGCGGAAGTGGGAGCAGATCCGATGTTCCAAAAAAACCGTGCCTATCTGCGGCCATTGCAAGGCGCGCCCTACAGCGCGTGGGATCTATCGGTGGATCAGGCGTTCTTTCCGGCACATACTTTTGGCGGCTTGCATACCGACGTTGATGGTCGTGTGTTTAACAGCTTCGGCGAAACCATTCCCGCGTTGTACAGCGTGGGCAGAAACTCCGCCGGCTTACCGACAGCGCCCTATATTGCCAGTGGTTTGTCGGTGGGTGATTGCACTTTTTTTGGCCGCCGTGCCGGTCGTGCTGTGGCTGGGCTGTCAGGAGGTCAGGTATGAAATCGCTGAGCGCGATTAACATCGCCAAGATCGCGGCCATTTTTGCGGTAAGTTTTTTCTCGCAAACTGTTTTCGCACAGGAGCTGCCTCTGGCGGGTGATGCCGATCGCGGGCGCTTGTTGTTTGCGACGTGCAAAACGTGCCATTACGCTGAGCCTTTTATGGGTCACAACAACGGGCCCAATCTGTACCAGATTTTTGGCAAAATCGCGGGCAAGCAAACTGGATTCGAATATTACTCGCAAACGTTTAAGGCGGCGGAGTTCGTGTGGACACCACAGCTAATGTTCGCATGGTTGGAAAACCCGTTGGCGATGTTTCCCAGTTCCACCATGATGAGCGCAGGAATAGCCGACCCGCAGCAGCGGGCCGATTTGATAGCGTTTCTACAGAAAATCTCGGTGCGCGAGTACGACTAGCGTTTAACGATCACCGAGCTGCCATGGCCGAACAGACCCTGGTTTGCAGTGATACCTACCTTCGCGCCTTCAACTTGCCTGTCACCGGCTTCACCGCGCAACTGCCAGGTGAGTTCACACACCTGCGACAGTGCTTGCGCAGGGACTGCTTCGCCGAAGCAGGCTAAACCGCCGGAGACATTCACCGGTATCTTGCCCCCGATAGCAGTGTCGCCTGCGCGCAATAAAGCTGCCGCTTCGCCACGCGGCGCTAGCTGCAAGTCTTCTATCCAGTCGAGTTCCAGTGCGGTAGATAAATCGTATACCTCCGCAAGATCAATATCTTCGGGCCCAAGGCCAGCTTCTTCATACGCTTTTACAGGCAAGCTCGCACGGTAAGATTGTGCTTCGATGCCATTAGCAGCGGCTGAATCAGTGGCGATATCAGGCATTTCCACCACCGAGCTGGCGAAAGTCGGCGTCACTGTTGAAATCGCAGCGACTCTTGGTGCGTCACCTTTGCCGATTTTTTTGGCGTAGTCCAGGCTGGAGACGATCAGCGCAGCGCCGCCATCGCTAGTGGCACAGATATCCATGAGTCGCAGTGGGTCTGCAACCATTGCCGAGGCTGCAACATCTTCAGCAGTGAAACACTTGCGATAGCGTGCCCGTGGATTTTTGCTGCCGATTAAGGAGTTCTTCACCTTCACCGCAGCGAAGTCTTCCAGCGTATCTCCATACAAATCCATGCGTCGTCTGGCATAGAGCGCAAAGTAGGTTGGGTTGGTGATGCCGAGATAAAATCTAACCCAGTCTGGATCCTCGGGACGGTAACCGCCGGCCGGCGCGAGAAAGCCTTTGGGTGTGGTATCGGCGCCAACGACCAATGCAACGTCACACTCGCCCGCTAAAATTTTGTTGCGCGCAGCTGCTAGCGCCTGAGAGCCAGAGGCGCAGGCCGCGTAAGATGTGTTGACCTCGGCGCCCTGCCAGCCCAGCGCTTGTGCAAAGGTGGCCCCCGCAACATAGCCGGGGTACCCGCAGCGTATTGTTGCGCCGCCTGATACATATTTAACATCTTTCCAGGAAACACCTGAATCGGCTAACGCCTCCCGGGCAGCTGCAACACCGTATTCTACGAAGTTGTGGCCCCATTTGCCCCAGGGGTGCATGCCGGCACCGAGAATTGCAATTTCATTGGACATATTTCTTGCTCCAGTTGGTAGCAGGCGGCAGTTACGCCTGTGGCCGCCATTTCCAGGTGACTTTGATGTCTTCGTCTGTCTCGTGCAATGGCTCCAGAACTAACTCCATCGGCATGCCAACTTTAAGATCTTCTACCGAAACGCCTTCAATAACTTGTCCCAGGATGACCATTTGCTCTTTCTCTAGCTCGATTGCGGCTATCGCGTAAGGAACGAACGGGTCTTGCGCCTGGAAAGGCTCCGGGGGTTTGTAGCATGCGTTGGTGTAGCTCCACACCTTGCCGCTGCGGCTCAGCTCGACTTCTGTGAAGTCGGTGCTCTCGCAGTTAGGGTTCTTGCAGTAGTGCGTCTGTTTAGGAAAAAAGTATGTGCCACAGGAATCGCACTGCGTGCCGATTAGTTTTGGCTGGGCGTCCATGGTGTGCCAGCCATCGATGGCGGGTGCTAAGGGCTTATTACTCATAGGTTTCTCCACAGGAAAAGCGGGCAACAGGGTACTACTGGCCCAGTGATGCAGGCAAGCGCGCTTATTGCTCCCGCTTTGGCACAATGCTGGAGTTTATTATCTCAGACCCACAGACCTTTAAGTCGAATTGGACAAAATCGGGAGGAGATCTCTAGAGTGCTCCAGCGCTTGTTAAAACGCCCCGCCTTGTGCAGAGTGACATCATGTGTGGACGTTTTAATGTAATCGATAGCCCCGGCTTGCAGCAGCTTTTGCAAGATTTGGGTATCGACCTCAAACTGCCCAATGCAGTCAATGTAGCACCTACTGAATCGATTGCGTTGGTTCGGCAATCGCCTGCGGGCCCGGTCGTGGAGTCTGCCCGCTGGTGGCTGACGCCTGCGTGGGCAGACGAAGTGAGCCAGAAGTACTCGATGTTTAATGCGCGCAGTGAAACGCTAACGAAAAGTCCTGCGTTTCGTGGCCCATTCAAATCACAGCGAGCGATCGTGCCAATGACGAGCTTTATTGAATGGCGTAAGGAAGGCGATGTGAAACAGCCATGGCATATCGAGAGTGAAGAGGGTGCTCTGGCCGTCGCAGCGCTTTGGGATATATGGGAAAAGGGCGATAAGCCACTCATGAGTTGCACTCTGGTCACCACTGCCGCTGCGCCGGCCTTCGAGCCGTGGCACTCACGCATGCCGGTTTTTCTGGATGCGAGCGAGCAGCAGCAATGGCTAGATAACAGCCAGCCAATTGCAGCTAATGACCCACTTTTTGCAAGCCGATTGAAGTCGCCACTGCAGCTAACGCCGCTAGACCGTGCTATTGGCAATGCGAGAAATAAAGACGCACAACTATTAGAAGGCGTTGGTGAGGCTGTGCATATTCAGCCTTGAGTTAGCGATTTCTGGCGGCGGTCAGATACCTGTATCGGCCAGCCCTACTGAAACGGCAGCGGGGCCTGACGCCTTTTTATCGTTGCGACAGCCTTTTTGTAGATGCTTTCGACCGAGGCTGTATTTCCCACTTCTCGTCGTCTGGCGATCATGGTGACGGGAAATAGGTAGGTATCTGTGTCATTGAGGCGAAGTGCGCGCGTGCGGCCCGCCTTATCCTCGTAGATAACCCACTTCATACCCAGCTCTTTCAGCAGCAGATCGCCCAGTACAATCCCCATTGCCTGAAGCTCTTTGGTTTGGTGATTGCGCACCAGGCCTTTGTCCAACAGGGTCTGTAGAATCTCGATATCGCGATCCCGATCACCAGAAAAAGAACGGCCTAAATAGCTGGCAGACTTTTCCTGAAGGCTATTTCTAGCGCCTGCCATGTATTGCTGGTCAATCGCGCTCAATTCGCTGATTGTCAGTTCATCCAGAGCTGCCTGGCCGGTGTTTGCCCAAAGGCTTGTGCAAGCGATAATGACTAGTAGCAAAATGCGTTGGCTCACGGTCTCGTCCTCCCGCTGTAAGTACGCTTTGTCTTGCCCACCATAATACCCCAATTCGGTTGTCATCCAGTCTCTGTCATGGATAATGACCGGCTTCTCCCTAGCAACAGTGTATGCGCACTTCTGTCTGGGGTTTCTACGCGGAGATAGCCCATGATTACCGGCAGTATTGTTGCCCTGGTAACCCCCATGCATACCGACGGTTCGGTGGATTGGAGTGCACTGGAAAAACTCTTGGAATGGCATGCCGAGGCTGGCACTGCCGCTATCGGGGCGGTGGGCACTACTGGCGAGAGCGCTACCTTGAGCGTGCCAGAGCACTGTGAAGTCATAGAGTTTTGTGTAAAACACTGTGCCGGTCGCATGGCAGTGGTGGCGGGCACAGGGGCAAACGCCACCTGGGAGGCTATTGAGCTTACCCGCTCTGCGGCTACAGCGGGCGCCGATGCCTGCCTTTTGGTAACGCCTTACTACAATCGCCCGACACAGCGTGGGCTGTATGAACACTACAAGGCGGTTGCTGAGGCCGTTGATGTGCCGCAAATTTTATACAACGTGCCGGGCCGTACTGCTGTTGATATGCTCAATGAAACCGTTGAGCAACTTGCGGAACTCGACAACATTGTCGGCATCAAAGATGCAACGGGTGACACGGAGCGTGGCAAAGACTTGATTGCTCGCTGCGCAGAGCAGCTGGCTATTTACTCTGGCGATGATCCAACCGCGATGGAGCTAATTCTGAACGGCGGCCACGGCAATATCTCGGTCACGGCTAACGTAGCGCCCGCAGAGATGGCGCAACTCTGTGGCTACGCATTGAAGGGTGATCGGAGCAGCGCGCAAGCCATTAACGAACGCTTAACGCCGCTAAATCGCGCGCTGTTTCTTGAAGCAAACCCAATTCCCGTGAAATGGGCGTTGCACCATCGCGGCCACATGGATCTAGGTATTCGTTTACCACTGACGGTGCTTGACGAGCAGTACCATGCGGAAGTGGTAGCGGCGCTAGAGTCCGCAGGCGTTTGAGAGCATGACTGACCGGCCTCTGATGACAATCCACAAACGAGTAAAACCGAGCGAGCCAAAACGAATGAATAGATTGTTGATAGCCGTCTCTGTGGTGCTGGCTTCTTTCCTTGTGCAAGGCTGTGGCAGTTTTTTTGGTGATGACGGCTGGTTCCGTGATCGCTCAGAAGATTATAAAAGCGCGCCTGAAATGCCTGTTGTCACACTGCCGCAGGGCACCAGCGGTGAAAAGCTTCGCGAAATCTATGTCATCCCGGAGGTTAAAGATAACCTCGTGCTGGAAGGTGAGTTTGAAGTACCCAGGCCATCGCCGCTGGTGGGTGGTGCAGGCGCGGAAGTCGTGCGCATTCAAAAAATGGGTGAGCAAAGTTGGGCGCTCATCGAAGTCGCGCCCGGACAGGTTTGGCCTCAGGTGAGGAGCTTTCTCGCGGCAGCGGGTTTACAGGTTTCCCGCGCAGACGCACGCGCAGGGATCATGGAATCGAATTGGGTAACGTTGGAAGATCAATCGCTTCCCAGCCGTTTTCAGTTTCGTATTGATCAGGGCGTACAACGCGCGACCAGTGAATTGCATATTCTGCAGATGAATCGGGGCAAAGGCGCTGATAGCTGGCCAGCTGTTTCTGATGACAAGTCGCAAGAGCAAGATATGTTGCGTGCGGTGGCCCAGTATCTTGCTGATAGCGCCGACACCGCGCCAGTATCGATGATAGCGGAGCAGGGCATTAGTGCTAGCGGTAAGGTCGTTCTAGATGAGGCCGATGCTGGATATACCGTTATCAAGCTGGGGCTACCCTACGATCGCGCTTGGGCCTCATTGGGGCTTGCTTTGGAGCGTTCTACGTTTGAAGTAACTGATCGCGATCGCAGCACGGGCACCTACTACGCTACTTTTATCGGGCCTGATGAAGACGAAGAAGACAGCGGTAGCTGGATGGGTTGGCTGTGGAATTCCGATGAAGGGCATCCGATGGCGGAGAAAAAGTTTCTGATCATTATGGAGAAGCGTGATCCGGAGTCTGTGGATATTCGTATTCGCCCACAGGATGAAAACCCAGAGTTCGATAAGCGCGAAGAGCAGGGTTTGTTATCGGTGATCAAAGGCAATATTAGCTAGTGACGCTGACAAAAAACGGGATACGCCTGTGCAGTTCGCATCGCTAGGCTCTGGCAGTAAAGGCAACTCGACGGTAGTTCGCGCAGGCGAGACGCTGATCATGGTTGACTGCGGCTTCTCAATGCGTGAGACCGTAAGGCGCCTGCAAGTGTTGGGCCTGGATCCTCAGCAGCTAGATGCAATTTTGGTGACACACGAACACTCGGATCACAGCAGTGGTGTAGCCGCGCTTTCGCGCAAGTTTGAAATACCGATTTACCTTACCCATGGAACCGCCAGCACAGGGCGTTGTGAAGGTGGCTATGAGGAGTATCTGTTTAACTGCGACGAGCGCTTCACGATCGGCGATATGGTGATCGAGGCAATATCAGTACCGCACGATGCCGCAGAGCCGTGCCAGTACCGTGTTTCCTGTGAAGAGCGCAGTCTGGGTATCTTGACTGACTTGGGCAGTTTGACCCCGCACGTGATCAACTCCTATCGCGGATGCAGCAGTCTCTTGTTGGAGTTTAATCACGATGTGCAAATGCTTGAAGATGGCCCCTATCCGTACGGATTAAAGAGACGGGTGGGTGGTGATTGGGGGCATTTGAATAATGAACAGGCCGCGCAGCTGTTAGAAGCAATTGACGGGCGCTCGCTACAGCAAGTGGTTGTAGCGCATATCTCAGAAAAAAATAACTCGCGATCGGCAACTGAGTCGGCACTGATTAGCGCTCTGGGTTCACTGGACTCCGTTGTGTTTGCAGATCAGGCCGGCGGTTTTGATTGGTTAGAGCTGCAATAAGTTTATTCTTCTGCGCCTGCGTGTTTCCAGCGATTGTGGCTCCACAGCCATGTGTGGGGCTGGGCGCGAATGGATTTCTCGGCAAGCGTAGCATAGCGTTCGAGCAGTGCTTGTTGGGGGTTCTCTTCTGTTTTATCGCGGTCACCTTCGGCTATTAAGTGAAACTCGAGCTCGTAGCTTGCCTCGTCTATAGCATGACACTGCACAAAGATCACTGTTGCATCTGTTAGACGCGCCAACTGGGTTATTCCATTGTTGAACGCTATGTCCTGGTCGAAAAAGCGCACTGCAGCTTTTGGCTCGCTATCAGTCGGTGCCTGATCCGCGAGAACGGCTATTGCCCTTGGTTCGCGACGATTGCGTAAGACGTAGGCGCCGGTGTCCTGCGCGCGTATCGGAACCGCGCCAAACCGCGCGCGAACGCTATGCATAAAGGTGTCTGCGGGCGTGCTATGAAGTGGCTTGTAGATTGGGTCAACTGAGATTTTGAAGTGTCCAGAGATGGCATGCAGCATCCACTCCCAGTTCCCCTGATGGATGCTGAGAAAAAGCGTAGTGCGAGTAAAGTTCTCACTGGCAGCCTCCACAACGGTTGGGTTGCGCAGTGAAATGGCGTCGGTAAATTCGGTGCTTTGCATATGGGGTGTGCGAACTACTTCTACAGCAAGGCGGGCGAGGTGTGCGTAATACCTCCGGGCTATCTCTGCTCGATGGGCTACAGAAGTCTCCGGAAACGCCCTTAGCAGATTTGCTTCTACGATCTCTCGGCGATAACTAGGAAAGCGATAGAGCAAAAAAAGCAACAGCCTCTTTGCCAGCGCCAGGCAGGGCGCTGGGAGCCTACCCAATTGGCGTAAGCACAATGCTAGCAAGACAAATGTATCCGCAGCCGGTCGAGTTGGGGATAGGCTATTGGCACTGTTCGGGAAGAATAAGTGTTGTAACGGTTGTCAGCCGCGAAGCTTCGTTACAGGGTAAGTCGTAATTTCCTGTTAGGTCCAGGCGCTCTAACTTGGGGAACTGATCCAGCCCCTCAAGTGATGTGACGCCCGCTTCAATGCAGTGTAGTCGTCGCAATTGCTCAGGTGCAGTCATTCTCTGTTCTAAGATCGCCCGCTCTACGCAGCCGCTCAGCCCGCTGTCGGGTATCTTATAGTCCGTAAATAGGTCCGTTGAGGTATAGAAGACGGTTTCGTTGAATACCACGTCGACGCCCTGGCAGCCCCCTAGCACTATCGCGATTGCTAATGCAGACCAGCGCCGAAATCCGGTGAAATGATGGTGTTTGGCCATAGGTGTGCTTCCTGGGGTGATCGATGTAGGAATTTGGGTGGTGAGAGCTGTCTTTTGTGCTCGGTAAGTCCCTGCAAGGGGTATTGGGTCACGCAGGCCCTTACTGTTAGCATGGGCGTATCAGCGCAGGTTTTGTAATGCCAGCAAGTACGGCTTTATAATGCCATCAGGCGCGGGTCAGATCATCCTCAATACTCGGATTTCGCGCAGTTTTCAGGGAGCCATCATGTCAAAAACGTCATCATCGGGCAGTTCAGGCCGTGACGGGGGCATCCCGGGTTACGCTTCGCCGGAAGGTCAGGAGACGCCGGTAGAAGCATCTATTTCTGAAGCTATCAGCATTGTTCAGCGTGGCAATCTAAAAGCGCTCGAAAAAACCCTACGTAAGCAATGGCGCATGGGCCAGAATATTGTGC
>JBGCFE010000027.1:0-5945 GCA_045106775.1 Halioglobus sp. | reverse complement strand
TTTATCATGTCGGATGACGCGGTGATTGATCAGGTGTTGCACTACTTGGAAAACGGCGAGTTTTTACGCGTTAACCCACCAGAGAAAAGAGCGATAGCAGAAAAAACCCCAGCGTAACTGTCACAATCGATAGCAGGCTGGTGAGCACAACGACGTTTGCAGCCAACACCCCGTCACCCCGAGCAGCCACCACCATCACATAGCTGGACGCGGCAACTGGCGAAGCCATCAACAAAAACAGCACACCCAGCATCTCGCCGCGAACGCCCAACATGAGTGCTAGCACTACGCCCAGCAAAGGGCTGAGACATAGCCGCAATACACTGGCCTCCCAGCAAACAGTACCGGCGCGATACAAGTGCGATACGTTCATGCTGCCGCCGATGCAAATCAACACCAGCGGCAAAAAAAACGCCGATAGCAGCCGCCCCGCTTCAGGCACAAATGCAGGCTGGGGTAATCCAGAGAGTGACAGGAGTGCGCCGGCGGTGATCCCAATAATTAACGGATTGCGCAGAATGCCGAGCAGGATTGAACGCCAGCTAGTGGCAGTACCCATGGTGGTATCGAGCACCCAAACCGCCAATATGTTGTAAAGCACTGTCATTAGCGCAATTGGCAGCGCGGCAAGAATAGGCCCCTTTTCACCGTAAGCAGAATACGTGAGTGCAACTCCCACAATGGCAAGATTTGAACGAAATGCCGCCTGCACGACGATGCCCTGAATAGGCTTTGGATGGCCGCGCCAACGCGAGTACACCCAGCTTATGGCCAGTGTCAGTAACGTCGCCAACACGCCGGCTAAGAGATACTGCGCGTCCGAAAGACTGCCGTAGTCCACCTGAGCGGAACCGGCGAATAGCATAAGGGGCAAACCGTACTTGAAAGAAAGGTCGGAGATTTTATCGTTAAGCGCACTGGGCAAAAGACCAAGGCGGTGTAATGCCAGGCCGCCCATCAACCAGCCGAAGGCAGGCAAAGACACCATCAGTGCCGCTAGAAAGAGCGAAGTTGCGTCAGCGAATGACAAAACGATTTTCTATTCGTTGCGTAGCAAATGTTCAGGGAGGCTTTGCGGAGCAGACTGTGCCCCGCAAAGCGCGCTCATCTGGGCTTGGTCTCGGGCCTAGTCCTGAGCTTAGTCCTGAAAACCGGTAATAGACTTAGCCGCCTGATAGCCAAACGTCATGGCAGGCCCAAGCGTTGCGCCAGGCCCCGGGTAACAGGGCAACGTTGGCGCACTACAGTTACCGATGGCATAGAGGCCTTCGATCACATGGCCGTCTTCATGCAACACCTGCGCGTCGGCGTTAATCACCATGCCGCCCTGCGTACCAAAATCACCCGGATCTACTTTAATGGCGTAGTACGGTGGCTTATCAATAGCCGCCAAACACGGGTTGGGTGTAACGCGTGGATCGCCGTAGTAACGGTCATAGGCTGAGTCGCCGCGCTGGCAATCCAGATCGGTACCTGTCTTAGCGTACTCGTTCATTTTGGTCACTGAATCTTTTAGGCCCGCTGGGTCTACGTCGATTTTGCGTGCAAGCTCCTCAACGGTGTCAGCCTTGGCAAAAAAGCCCTCCTCCTCATAGCGCTTAGGCAGCGCCCAATCTGGCATAAACTTGCTGTTATACAAAGGGCCGACAAAATACGTTGCGCGGAAATTGGCATCAAACACCTGCCATGTGGGGTTACAGGGGTTTTCATCGCTGTGCTTGGCAAAGGTCTCCTGCTGAAACGCCATATAGTTCTGCGATTCGTTGCTAAAGCGCTCACCCGCAGGGTTGACCACAATGGAGCCGGGATAGGACTTTTCCATAATACTCAAGCGGGGAATTTCTTCACCGGGCACAGAGATGGTGTTGCACCACCAGGCTTCATCCAGGCGGTGCATCTTCGCGCCCAAACGAATGCCTTCTCGAATAGCATCACCGGTGTTGTCGTTGGTACCCGCGCTCCAACGGTGATCGGTTGGCTTGGGCAGATACTTCTCGCGCATCTCCTGATTGTGCTCGAAACCACCAGCCGCCAGCACTACGCCTTTGCGCGCCTGAATGCGCACCGGCTTACCGTTGCGCATCACTTCAATGCCCAGCACTTTACCGTCTTCGTCAACCACCTTCGTCATCGAGGTATTCAGCCACAGCGGAATATCACGATCCTGCATGGAGGCGCGCAGCCGTGCGACCCCAGCGCAACCTGTTGCCAAGCGGCGGTGAAACTTATCTTTCAGGCGCCAGGGCAAATCGAGTACGTAATCGACGACTAACTTCAGCGCCGTCTTCCACCATCCGGGTTGCTGGCCAATGAGCAGCGCCGCCTCAACCTGTGTAAAGCCTATTCTGCCGCCCAGGTGCATCATAGGGTGCGTGCGACGCAAATTGCGCCACTCTTCGCCCAATTGATCAGCCTCAAATGTCTCCGGCTCCATCGAACGATGGCCTGCCATCGAGCCTTCCAGGTTGGTGTAGTAATCCGGGTAATGCTCGAGCGTCACATAGCGCATACGCGTGCGCGTATGGAGGAAATCGACCATTTTGGGGCCGTTTTCGAGGTAGGCATCGAGCTGATACTCGGGCACTTCCTCTTCAGTGATCAGCTGGCGCAGGTAGGTTTTGGCTTTTTCTGCGGAGTCTTCGGCACCGGCTTCCTGGGCATAGCGGTTGCCCGGTATCCAGACACCGCCACCAGATATCGAGCTGGTGCCGCCGTAGAGGTTAGACTTCTCAACCACGAGAACATCCTTAACACCCATCTCGTAACTGCACAGTGCTGCCGTCATGCCTCCGTTGCCGGACCCCACGACGACGACATCAAAACTGTAATCCCACTGCTGTTCTGAACTCATGCTACCAACCCCACTCATTGAAGCCGCAATGGTAGCCTAAACCTTGGCTAAATCAGTGTTGTTGATGAGTCCGCAGGGCGCTAAGAGTCAGCAGGTTTAATAAGTTGGTCGTAATCTAGAGAACGTATTACTGCGGCCAAATTTTCGATAGGTAAAATACCGCTTGCCAAGCCTTTCACGCCCTGAATACACTGAACATGTCAGCCATCCAATAGGAACTTCCAATGCCAAGATCAATGAAAATAACTTTCGCGAAACGCATACTGCTAGCCAGCGTCGCTGCTCTGAGTATTACTGCAGCACCTATTGCCGTTTCACACCTTGATGATAAAGAAATGGGCCAGTCTTACCGGCAGTCATGGTTTGCTTTGGTAGCGCTAAACTTCGGGCCTATGACCAGCATGCTCAAGGGCGATATTCCCTGGAATGATGCGCAAATGGCCAACTGGGGCAAAGAGCTGGGCGCCCTGGCGAGCATGGATGGCACACGCGGCTTCGCCCCTGGTTCAGAGAAAGGCACTACCCGCGCCAAGCCTGAGATTTGGAAGAACATGGACGATTTCAAAGCCAAAATGGGCGATTTCACCGAGGCGGCGACTAATCTGGCTGCGGTGAGTGGCAGCGGCGACAAAAAGGCCATTGCGGGGGCTATTGCAGCGACGGGTAAGAGCTGTAAAGGGTGCCATGATGAGTATAAGGCTGAGAATTATCTGTACTGAGGTTACGCCAGTACTACTTTAGCTGGTACAGCGTTAGCCGGTACAACTTTAGCTGGTAAAGGGAGCTTTGAATTCGGCCCAGAGCGGACAAGCGCTCCTGGCTCAGCGGGCTGAGATATTCGCCTGGAGCGCTTGTCCGCTCTGGGCCTGATTGCAACCTTTGACGATTAATGCGGAACCGATTGGTGCCAACCGACGAAGGTAGATGCCGCGATATCGAGAACTCGGTTTGAAGGTAGGCGGCATCGATCGAGAATAGCGTTGCGTCGAGTATCTCAGCCTTCCGAGTAAGCAGCGCTATTCTCGATCGATGCCGCCGGCACTACGAAACATCGAAGCCCAACATCTCCGACAATAACGCTCAGGCAAAACGAAAAGCTCAGTCAAACCCCTGCTCAAGATGCCGAGTCTGATCATCAAGAATTTCCCAATTCGCTTTAGAAGCCACATGAATATGCTGCTTAAGCTGCAGAGGCAACTCGCCTTCCAGTAAACCGGCCGGAACCCATTGCATCTGAAAGTCTGGTAAGTGCTGCGGCAGAATCGAACCGCAATCACCACAAAAGCGCCGCATAAACCCGCTGGGCGTTTGAAATTCTCGCTGGGTATCGTGTGCAGTCAGCCACGTGAATGCTTGTTCAGGCACCAACACAGCTGCGCTGGAAGCACCGCCAAAGGCCTTACGGCATTTTGAGCAATGACATTTGAAAACCCCTGAGGCAAAACTGCTCACCTCGAAACGCACGTTGCCACACAGGCAGCCGCCGCTTGTTTTACTTTGCTCTTTTTCAGACATCTAGATCTCCCCCTGCTGTGGGCCGCTGGAGCGCAATCAGCATTAAAAGAACGGCTGAGGCTGGGGTGCTTGTTCTAACCCCCACAGTAACGCCGCCGCTAACGCAGCAATAATCACGATCGCCGGCCACCAGGCCACGACGCTGCCTCTGCCCTCTCTACCGCTGGCGCGGCCGCGCACCATCGCCTGAATTAACGGCTCTTTTTTTCGCAGTTGATGATAGAGAACAGCGACGATATGTACGGCAATAAAACCCAATAACACGGTAAACAACATGTCGTGCACCAGACCCATGGTGTCGCGTAACTCTGTGCTGGCCATGAAGTGCAAAGGGCCGGAAAAAATAATGTCGTCTGTATTGAACAATCCACTCACACCCTGCATGAGTAAGAGCAGTAAAAACGCGATCGTCGACAGTCCACCGATAGGGTTGTGCCCGGCGCTCTGATACTCGCCGGTGCGCAGGTAATGATCTAGTTTACCGGGGCCCACCAAAAAATCGCTGAACCGAGAATGGGTGCTGCCTACAAAACCCCAGATGATGCGAAACAGAACCAACACGATCACGGTATAACCGCTGTACTCATGCAGGTCATAGCGCTGTTCTTCCGCGCTCCACCAGCTAAGGAGTACGCAGGCAACGATCGACCAGTGGAAGACGCGCGTTGGTATGTCCCAAAGCGTTTTTTTGGAAGGCGCAGTTGCTGAGACCATGCTGAGCTTTACTCCTCTAAGGGAAGCAGTGGCGCGTATTGGCCATCGACATCTTTGTATTGGTATTTCCAGGTGGAGCCACTCAAACCCGCGCGGTGCCTGGGCCCGGCCACTGAACCGTCGGAAGTTTTATACCCTGCATCACCGCGAAACAACACCACCACTTGATCGCCGTCGGTGGTAAACATCGGAAACACTTCTGGTACAGGCGTACTGCGCTCGGCATCAATTGCTTCAGCCACAGTGCCGTAGCGCGCCAAATTGCGCAGCGTAATATACGTGGGCGGTAACATATTCATCTCGCCGGCTTCATGCTCGGCGGCTGCGCTGCGCACGCTCATCCAGTTGGAATCATGAATTTCGCTGCCGTCGATAACAACCTCATCGTCGGTGGCCACAGGAGCTGCGTAAATCCAGGTCGAAAACCGGCGCGGCTCGCCCACGGGGGTTGTCCAGTGGCTCAACAACACCATGTTATCCGGGCAAGGCTCCAAGCCTGACTCCTCTTTGGCTTCTCGCGCAGCCGCTTGCCTCGCCGCGGCCTCCAGATCATCTTCTCCAGCCGAATAATCAGCGGCCTCAAGCGCCCCTCCGGGGAAGACCCAGGCTCCACCGGCAAAGATCAACGCTTTATTGCGTTTCAACATCAACGTTTCTAAACCATCATGGCCATCGCGCAACAGCACGACAGTACTTGCAGGGCGAACGGGTACGTCTTCGCTCATGCTTTTCTTCCTTCTATAAACCGATCTGCCATGGCTAACTCAAAGCCATTCTGGCGTGCCACCGCCCTCGCCTCTTCTCGCTCGGCGTCCGCAAGGCTGGCAACCCATAAATTCGTACAGCGCGTGCCGGTGCGACAAAA
>JBGCFE010000269.1:0-9018 GCA_045106775.1 Halioglobus sp. | reverse complement strand
AAAGTACCCTGGCCTTTTACGCCAAGGCGTTTCGGTGGGAAACCCCAGTGGCCTCCAAGCAAACACTGCGCATAGCCGGCACCAGCACCACCATGCAACGATACATAGGCAAAGCGGGCGCTCTAGAGCTGGAGATTATTGAACCGCCCGCCCAGGGTGACAACCCATACACGGCCCATCTCAATCGGGGAAGCCACGGGCTTGTGCATGCAGGCGGCGCACTGCTTGGCGGTAGCCAGCAGGCCAATGAGATAATGCTAGATAGCGAAACGCTTACTGGCGTGTGGGAAGAAGCCAGAGAATCGTTCTCGCTCTGTAGCAATTTCGGCATTCAACGCAGTATCCAGCTTCGCTACAACTAAACGCCCGCTGGCACCACGCTAGCGGCGTGAATAGGACTCAACATGTTCCTTTATTTCAACTACCACTATTACATGAACATGCTGCGGCGCATCTGGGGCGCCAAGCACTGGCCCGGGCGCAATAAAATGCTCCTGCGGCTACTGCTGATTGTGCCGCTTACTTACTTTATCCACGCGTTCTTTTTCTTTTTTGACAAAATCCTGTTTCCCGGCCTCTGGCTGCAAAAAATTGAGCGGCCCATTTTTATCGTTGGCCACGCGCGCAGCGGCACCACCCTGCTCTCTCGCCTGCTGGCCTACGACAGCGAGCGATTCAACTACTTCCTCTACTGGGAAATGTTCTTCCCATCACTGATCGAAAAGAAACTAGTGGGCCTATTAGGTCTTATCGACAACCGCTTGCTGGGCGACTATTTTTTGAAGAAGTTACAGGCCTGGGATGAAAAAACCTTCGGCCCACTGCGCCACATTCACAACATGGGCCTCTGGCAGCCCGAGGAGGACGACTTTGTTATGAATGTCTCCTTCTTTGCGGCCTTCTGGCAACTACCTGCGCCAATGATGGACACGAACGACGTTTTTTACTTAGACAACAAACCCGCCAAACAGCGCCGCCGCATCATGGGCACTTTCAAAGAGTGTGTGAGAAGGCAGCTTTACCACCGCGGGCCAGAGAAAACGCATATCTCCAAAAACCCTTTTTACTCCGGGCGCGTGGCCAGTATTCTGGAAACCTTCCCCGACGCCCGCATCATCGTGAACATGCGCGACCCTTTGGAGTGTGTTCCCAGCAACATCAAATTGATGGAAGGCAACTATAAAGCCAAGGGTTGGCTGAAAGACGATTACGCGGTGTCGTTAAACGTTTTGGAGACGATGTCTTACGACTGCTTTCACATACCGCGTAACGTATTGCGCCAGCATCCGATGACGCCTGCCGTGGTGGTGGACTACCGCGAATTAGTGACGCGGCCTAAGGAAACTATTGAGGCTTTGTATCAGGTGTTTTCGATTCCGATGAGTCCTGTTTATCGGTTGGTGCTTGATGAGAGGGATGAGAAGGCTCGGGAGCACAAAACTAAACACTCTTATAGCGCCAAGGAATTTGGCATGGACATTGATCGGATGTATGTGGAGCTGGAAGAGTTCTATGAAACTTATGATTGGCCGCATCCGGCGCGTGGTTAGGCCTAGTGTCGGTATCGTCAATTTTTTCTCGGGTGGTGGTATTGGGATCGATTGGGTGGCACGCGTGCTCAAGGCTCAAAAAGATTTTTCAGTCGCTCCACGGAATTCGCTTGGTGAAAAACCTTTCTGAGCCTTAAGCACGCTCGAACTCACTGCGTTGAAAATACCCTGCCGCCCATGATGCAGCAATAGAACGCCTGAATTACTCCGCTGTAGCGAACATTGCGCATACCAGACGAACGAAGGCCACACTGCAGCGGTGTCGCACTGAATCAGGGATTGCACAGAGTTAGCGTTTTCACCAAGCGAATCACGTGGAGCGACTGAAAACGCTAACTCTGTGCAATTCCAAATACAGCGTACTGAATCTTCAGTAGGCCGAACGCTATCAGCGGCACCGGAAAAGCCAAAAAAAAGGCGCCAAATAGGCGCCCTTCTTAGACTATGACTAAGTTACCACTAAAAGCTGTATCGCAAATCAACCCCATACCGCAGCGGTGGCGCAAAGCCTTTCACCGAAGTACCCAGATTGGCGCCTTCAGCAACACCGCCATCATAGTAATGCTCGTCCGTCAGGTTTTTACCCCACAGCGAAACAGACAGGCTATCGTTGACCTTTAAATTGAGCCGCGCGTTATACAAGGTAAATGAGTCTGTAGCGGAGTTCTCTCGCGCTAACGGAATATCCCAAGTCACAGAATCAAAACCCCAATACATTTCATCTCGATAATAGGCATCGGCACGCGCTGTCCACTCGCCAATAGACGTTGTCCACTCGTATTGTACCGCTAGTGAGAAAGTGGATTCAGGCAGTGAAGGCAAATCTTCGTCGGAGCGATCAATCACAAGCACTTGGCCTGAATCAGGATCAATACGCGAATCGTTAAACTCGTCGAACTCTCCGTCGGCAAGGCTAGCCGAACCCATCACCAACCAACCTTCGGCGGGCACAAAGGACACTTCTAGCTCCAGGCCAGTAATACTGGCTTCACCGGCGTTGGTAACGCCCTGAAAGGTGCTGATAGTATTGGGATCTGGGTCAGGCCGGGCGACGAAAAGCTGCATGTCGTCGTATTCCATAGAAAAGAGCGCGGCGTTAACACGCAAACGATTTTCCAGCGCATCCAGCTTGAAACCCACTTCGATATTGCTGATTTCTTCTTCTTCAAACTTTTCTAAGGCGCCATTCCCAAACTCTGAGAAACCGCCGGCCTTGTAACCTTCGGTATAGCTGGCATACAGCATCAAGCCATTTAAGTTGTTTGAGAGCATGCTCTCAGGCAAACGGTAGGAGGCAGTGAACATGGGCGTGAGGCTATCAAAGTTTTCATCATCCTCTAGCAATTCCAATTCATCCAGAGGCAACGGCAACCCAATATTCGGTAGATCATCGAAGATAGGCCGCGGGATAAGCGCCGTCGTTCCAGGAATAATAATGGCACCGGGAATATCAGCATAGGCTTGGTCTGCCGATAACGCGTTTTGGCGACGTGTGTTCATCTGCCGCTCTTCATATCCATAGCGAAGACCCGCCGTTAGCTCTAGGTTTTCTGTCGCATCCCAGCTCCACTGCGTGTACACCGCGTACGTATCATTCTCATTTTCCTGGCCTCGCTCGTTGTACTGTGTGAGCGCAGCGACTAAACCAGGAGGCACCTCAGCGGTGACAGAACCCCAAATACCCTGCACACCGTTGTAAGTGGCCAGTAAACCGGTATCTGAATCATCATTCATGTAGAACAGGCCAGCGGTGTAACGCACCGAGCCATCGGCAAGCTCGCCGGTTAACTGAAACTCTTGGCTTATCTGCGTAGACTCCCCATCCTTTAACGAGTTTTGGCCAGCAGGGAAGCCCGCGTACGTATTGGTGAATTCGTTATTGGGGGACTCTTGTGTGCGCCAGGCAGTGACACTTTTCAGTTGTGTGTTGTCATTGAGCTCCCACTGTACATTGGCCGACAGCTGCGAGGCATCCAACTTAAACTCAGCCGGATTGGTGGGGTCATACGCCGCCACGCCATCGCTGTATAGCTCGCAAAAATCTGAGGTGAACAGATCGCCGAACCCCGGCGCAATTAGGCTGTTGGCCGCAATCTGCGCATCGGGATTGGTAACCACGCAATCGCCGTTAGCTAACAAGTTTTGACGAATACGGCTGTGATAGGCAGATACATCAACGGTAACATCGTCGGAGGGTAAATAGCGCAGCTGTGCCAAAAAGCCCTGGCGATCTTCGTTGGATAGCTCCTTGCCTGAAATGGGGTCATCGGCAAAGCCATCATCCTCAACACTGGTGGCCGTAAACTTCGTGAGCAGCTGATCGTTAATGGGTAAATCGATAGACGCCTGCACATTGAATCGCCCATCGTTACCCACTGTGACCTGACCGTAGCCACCCATTTCTTCGCTAGGCTTGACGGTGGTAACCACCAGCGCGCCGCCTGTCGTGTTTTTACCAAACAAGGTTCCCTGAGGGCCTCGCAACACCTGTACTGACTCAATCTCAGCCAGATCGATCAGCTGGCCTTTAGGCTTCAGCAAGAACACATCGTCGATATAAACGCCCACGCTCAATTCGGTAACGTTAGTAGCGCCACGGGTTGGCCCCACGCCTCGAATGTACACATTGGCATCCGGCGATGGGCGATTAATTTGAAGGTTGGGCACCAGTTCGGTGATATCGGCCAGGTTCTGAACACCCGCATTTACCAAGTTTTGCTGATTAAGCACGGACACAGAGAGCGGGGCTTCCTGCAGGCTCTCCGCCCGCTTACGTGCAGTTACCAGAACTTCTTCTAGCATTGCACCGTGCGCAGCCATTGGCATCTGCAGCCCGAAAATCGTGGCTCCGGACACCAGTGCCGCGGGAATCTGTTTTTTGAGGGTTTTTATCATTGCTGTAGCCTGTGTATTAGCCTGTGTATTAGCCCCTTTATGAGACTTTTTATTTGCATTGCGGGTTCGCATCAGGCCCCGGGTAAGAGCTGAGTTTGCTAACACCACTATAATTACCCACATTTGAACGGGAATGAAAGAAAACTTTTAGGTGTTATAGGCCAGTCGAATACTGGCAAGGCGGCAAGTCGTTCAAGCGTCTTTGCAGCAGGCGTAATTCGATCAGCACCCTGAACCCGCGCCCGCGCTCAGTAGACAGCCGCCTCTATTCAGTAGACCGCCGCGTGCACTCACTAGACAGCCGCCAGCTGCGGCATCAAGTCTGCCAAGGCCTCAATGGTTTGATCGATATCTTCATCTGAGTGCGCAATAGAGACAAAGAACTTCTCCTGCCCCTTGAGAATGCCGCGATCTAGCAGCAGATCCTGCAGGGCAAATTGGCGTTTCCAGTTCAGCTTCAGCGAAGAGCGATGATCGACAACGGCGGGGCCCTCTAAAAACCAGGGCTGAAACGCAGTAGCCTCGCCCAACACCTGCGCGGGAATGCCGGCCTCATCCAACAAGGATGCCAACGCATCGCGCAGCCGATTGCCTTTGGCATTCACGGTCTCGTAAACACCCGGCTTCTTGAGCTCCTGTATCAGCGCCAGCGCCACTGAAGAACACAACACATTACCGCTATAGGTACCGGTTAGGCGCACATGCTTGCCTGCCTTCATCCCAGCGCGCCCAGCTAAATCCATGATGTCCGCACGACCCGCCACATAGCCAAAGGGCAGGCCGCCCGATATGGCTTTGGCCCCCGCGGCAAGATCAGGCGTGACACCGTAAAACTCCTGCGCACCGCCCAGAGCCAAACGAAAGCCTGTGACCACCTCATCGAAGATCAGCGAAATATCCAGCTCAGTGGCCAACTCGCGCAGGCCTTCGAGAAAGCCGGGGGCGGGGCAAAAGGTACGGCACAGCGGCTCAACGATGATCGCGCCAAGCTCATCAGCGTTCAGGCGCAGTATTTCTTCCGTGGTTTGCAAATCATTGAATGGCGCTACCAAAACATCACCCTGAACCTGCGAGGGTATGCCCGATGAATTGGGCACTGCTTCTGGGAAATCTGCCACTTTCATTGTCCACTGCGCGCTCATCAGCGCGTGATCATGCATGCCGTGGTAGGCACCCTCAAACTTCAGTATCTTGTCGCGCCCACGATAGGCCCGCGCAAGGCGCAACGCATACAGTGTGGCTTCAGAGCCCGAGTTATGAAAACTCACCTTTTGCGCGCAAGGCACCACATTCGCGATCTCTTCTGCCAATTCAATCGCGCAATCGTTGGTCAGTAAGAAGGAATTGCCCGATGCCATTCTCGCGTTCACCGCCTCAACCATGGCAGGGTGTGCATGCCCTAAAAACATGGGCCCCGAGCCCAACAGATAATCAATGTATTCGTTACCGCTGGCATCGGTAACATGGCCCGCCAAGCCGCCCGTAATCACCATGCTGTAATCAGGATTCACCGAAGCACTGCGAATACCGCAGGCAAGGTATTGATCAGATTTTTCCAGTAAGCTCGCCTCACGCGCACTGGAGGGCTTTCTCTGAAACGCGTTGGTTGGTGGGGGTTTATTCATAACGACGACCTAACTGATGCTGACATTGCAGGCATTAATGTACTTCGCAAAGCGTTCGTGGATATGGCCACGGCTGTAGGCCGAGGGCACTGTTTCTGCGTGTTCGTGTTTACCGTGCTTGTGGCGCGGATGATCCAGGTGCCACGCTGTCATGCCCGCCTCGGCATCCGGCGTCCATTCAATACCCAGATGTGTATACGCTTTTTGCATTTGACCTACAGGGTCAGCCACAAAATCTTCAAAATACACATCGGCAAACTGTGCATCGGGATACTGACTGCGCACATCTACCGCTCTGGCGGTACCATCGGCCCACACCTTCATCTGCTCATGCAACAGATCATCGCGATCAAGTGTCTCGGGCCGCACAGACATCGCGCGGTTAGTGGCATTCATATTGGTGTAGGAGGAAAGAACGGACGCCGGATCACGGTGCGTCCAGATAACGCGTGCATCAGGATACACCTTGAGAAACGATTTCAAATGCTTGAGGTGCACCGGGTATTTAATCGTCCAGGGCTTGTTGGGCTCATTTGAGCCAATGAGCTGCAACAGTTTTTTATGCTGCTGATAGGTGGGCACCATATCGCGGGTTTCATATCACGCGTTATACAGCGGCACCCGCGAGCAAATCTGCCAGTATTCGTCGGTGAAAGTCTGCGCCATTAAGTGCGCACATTCATCAGGTATGTGTGCAGCATTGAAGTGCATCGCCTTCGTCTGGGGCACTCGCTCATAAAGCTTATCAATACGCGCCTGACACCGCTGAAAATCGGGATGCTCACCCCACTCATCCCGCGGCGGCCGTGGCTGTGGGTATTCGCTCATCCAATATTGCAGGTGCTGGCGATTAGGATCACCCTCTGCAAGATGTTGCATAGCAGTACTGCCTGTACGCACCATGCCAGTAATCACCAATGGCCGATCAATCTTGTTGTCCAAAATGTGCGGCATCGCCTTGAACTTTTCTTCCGCTTTGAGGCGCTGTTCCAGCACAAAAATAAACTTCAGCGCATAGCCAATCGGAATTTTGAGATCGCACTCGTGGTCTTGCTGCTCAAGCAGCTTTCGCATGCCAATTTGATAGGTTTTGTCTTCGCCGAAATCAGAAAGCCCCGTGTTCTCCATCGCGATTTCATGCAATGGCTCAAACCAGTCGATGAACTTCTCACAGCTTTGCACACGCTCCAACATTTTTGACAGTTGCTCCTTTTTAAATATTCACTCGGATACTGAGGCGCTAAAGCCGGCTATTGGATGCGCACTCGATGACGCTGCAGCAACCCCAGCACGCCGACCAAAAAACGTCGCATCACCAATCGAGAGACCAGAACTGTAGGTTGCACCGCAGCGGGGCAAGCCGGCGGTTGTTCGGCCAGCAGCATACAGGCCTTGAACGATACTCCCGTCAGGGTCACGCACCTCGCTATCCAACGTCGTATCGAGCCCACCGAAGGTGAATGCCGGAAACCAGGCGCCGCCGCCCATTGAGAAATCGAACGCCGCATAGGGCGGCTCGTCTAACGGCTTTAGGTACGGTAAGCGTTTGTGAAACAGTGGGTCTTCGCCATTGGCGGCATGCTCATTAAAAAATGCCAATGTGCTGCAAAGCGAGCTTGCCGGTAAACCCAGCTCGCTCTCCAGCTCTTCTACCGTGTCACCCACCTGCGCAACGCTGTAACCCGCCAGGGGTGGCTTCTCTAAGGCATCAAAATTTTTGCTATCAATGACCAAATAGAACTTTTCATCTGGGGCATTGAACATCTCTTCGCCCATGCGCCCGTGATAGCAATCTTCTGCCAATAGCCGCTGGCCTTTACTATTGATGAGTACGCCTTCCACCATGTTTGCCGGGGGGTAGAAAGGCAGCGACACAAAACCTTCGTGCATATTGATTGCCAGGCCGCCCACACCTTGCCCTATGCGAATGCCCACACCAGTATCATTGGGGTTACCCAAAGGATAGTTTGCAGCCAACAGGCGCGGTGCATGTTGAGCCAACATCTCGCGGTTCATCATAAAACCACCAGCGCACAGCACCACGCCTCTGCGCGCGGCTATGCACCGCTCTTTGCCATCGGCGCGCACTACCAGCCCCACTACTCTGGAACCGGCGTCAGCCGCATCGCTTACTGAGTCATCAACAATCGCGGTAAGCGCTCTGGTTTCATAGTCTACGCGCACGCCTTTGGCTACTGCAGACGCAATCAGCTTCTCCATCAACATCGCACCACCGCCCTCGCCCTTTGCTTTGCCTTTGTGGCCTCTGGGAGCAGGTTTAGCGTGTTCGTCGTAGGGGTAGCAGGCTTCCATACCCGAATAAATCAGGCCTTCATCGCCGTGGGTGTTGTTGAGCTTTTCTGTGACCAGCTCGGGCTTAAACTCCATGCCCTGTGCAAGCAGCCAGTCATAGTGCTCTAGATTGTTGTCGACGTAGAGCCGCACCCGCTCCTCTTCTACACTGGGGCCGCAAGTTCTCACCATGTACTGGAACATATCTTCAAGCGTATCTTCTACGCCGCAGGCAATTTGTGTGGGTGTGCCACCACCAAAGTAGATTTGCCCACCGGCTAACGCGGTTGTGCCACCGCCCGCACTGGCCGCCTCAACCACCAGCACACTTGCACCCGCATCGGCAGCCTCAATGGCCGCGCAGGCACCGGCGGCACCAAAACCCAGTACCAGAACATCAACCGTATCGTGCCACTCTTCTACGCTGCTGGCCTTGCGCGGTTTACTGGCCGTGGCTTTTTCGGCCTTAGGCATTGGCAGCGTTAGCCGCGTTAGCTACGACGTCAAGCAAGCCGGCGTAAAAGCCCTTCAACACTTCTTCGGCTTCTGCGTCGGAAACGCCCGCCGCCTCGCCAGTGACAGACCAGCTCAAGAGACAATTCTGTGCATCCACCGCGGTGACTTTTGGCGAGCCACGCACATTGTCTATTGGCATG
>JBGCFE010000268.1:0-7092 GCA_045106775.1 Halioglobus sp. | reverse complement strand
CTGAAATCGACAATTGCGTACTTGTCTTGGCGAGTGAACTCATCCTGAGAAAGCTCGTAGAGGATATCGCTCTGGGCGCGCAGGTTGGCGCCTATAACAATATCAAATGGATCGTTGGGGCGAGCGATGGTGTAGAAGCTGGCTAGATTTAGCTTCCATTTTGGTGTGTAGGGAAGCTCGCCACCGGATAAATCCTGAAACCCTAAGGGGCATTCGCCACGGAACCTTTGGCCACCGCTGCAGTTGCCGCGAGGGAAATCCTCAATGGTGCCGTCGGTATAGGCGATTCCACCGGTTAGTGCCCAATCATCGGTAGGGCGCGAGATAAACTCCATCTCGAGCCCTTTGGTGGTGACCTCGCCAGCATTGACCACCAGGAAATTACCAGGAAGTTGGTCGTCAAAGTTTTCATCGACAGAGGCTTCAGCCTGGAAGTCAGTGTATTCGGCGTAAAACGCCGCGATGTTAAGCACAAGGCGGCCATCAAGCCAGGTTGATTTGAGCCCCACTTCAAAGGCGTCGCTGGTCTCGGGTTGTACAAAAGTATCGCGGGCGACAAGCGATGTATCGAAGGCGGGGCCTTTGTAACCTGCAACATAGCTTGCATAGAGCATGCGTTGATCGTCTACTGACCATTGCAAAGCAATCTTCTCTGAGAAATCACTGTCGTCGAGTGAGTCGGCGGCCTCTCCGTCTGCTGGAAAGACAAGGTTGTCTGTGCCGACTGCTTTGGTGGCGTAGCTGATATCGTCCTGTGTGTAGCGTCCGCCCAGAATAAGCTCCAGGCTATCGGTGATATTGAAATTAACCTCGCCGAAAACAGCGAGATTCTCGATGCTGACATTGGTGCTCGAGACACGCAACGTGGGAGGGATAATTGGAGCAAGTATCGCGGCGACAACCTCGCTACCGGTATCGACTTCCTGTTCGAAATAGTAAGCGCCGATAACATAAGAACCCCAGTCTTGCGGAGAGGAGGCCAGCCGCAACTCTTGTGAAAACTGTTCCTGATCGGTGTATGGCGGCCCCGGAAAGCTCAGTGCGATGGGGTTGCTGGGTAGGTTATCCAGGTCAACAATGCCTTCACTGCTCCACTCACGGTAGGCGCTTATCGATGTTAGTACGTGATTCTCCAGCTCCCAATTGAGTGTTAGCGAATGGCCGCTGGCTTCGATTTCACTAAAGGTCAGTTGATCGTTATTGACATCCTGATTGCTAGCAGAGGGCACCACGGGTGAAAGCTGGCCAAGATAGTTTTGCTGGTTTGGCGACTCCAGCACACCACGTATGCTCAGCAGTGTGCACTCGCATTCGTTCTGGCTGTAGTCACTGACCCAAAGCAGTTCAACATCCTCACGGGCGTTCCACAGTAATTTGCCACGCAGGTTGTAATTCTCTGTGCCATTCACGCGAGTGTCTTCAAACAGGTTTCTGCTATAGCCACCGTCATCTACGATAGAGCCCGTGAGGCGGTAGCCTACCTCATCGGTGATAGGGCCCGATACCGTACCGTTCAAACGGTACTCATGCTCTTCAATCGCCGTGGCAGATACGCGGCCCTCCAGCTCGGGTGCGGGGTCGGCGGTAATAACATGGATCACGCCTCCGGACGCGTTTTTGCCATACAGGGTGCCCTGCGGGCCGCGCAGAACTTCTACGCGCTCTACGTCGACCAGATCGAAGAACGCCATACCCGAGCGCCCCATTACGACGCCATCGAGCATGGTCGAGACACTGGGTTCAACCCCGGGGCTGAAGGTGCGCGTGCCAATTCCGCGTATGTTAAACGAAGAGGTAGATGGCCCCGAGCTGGCTTGTACATTCAACGCGGGAATTAGGTTGCCTAAGTCATCAGCGCCGCGCAGCTGTGCTTGTGCGATTTCTCTGCCTGATAGTAGTGATACACCCGCACCGATTGCCTGCAGGTTCTGTTCCCGTTTGCGTGCTGTTACCACTAGTTCTTCCAGGAGTGCGCTGGTGGCAGAAGGAGCGGTTTGTGCCTGCAGTGTTATTGGCGAAAATACAAGCGTTGCGAAAAGCGTTTTTATGTAGAGCGAATTACGGCGTTCCATGGGACAAGCTCCTGCTAGATTGTTGCTATTTTTATGTGATGGATTGCTTCTGTAAAGCAATGGCGCAAGCGCTTAAATTAAGCCGCGTACAGTTACTCGCTAATCTTTTTATAGTCGCTGAATATGATTGTCGTTTTAGAATTAAACTCTTTCATGAAGCCAGCCTTGCCGCGCGCCTGGTTTTCCATCGCCGCAAGTACGTTCTCGCCTGCTTGTGGAGCAAACGCAAAAGACAGGCGAAATTGCTCCATGGTGACTGAAAATGCGGGCGAAAACTCCTCCACATTGAATACTTCAAGCGCTGCAATATAGCCCTTTTCTACATTTAATTTGAGTTTCCCCCGAAGGCTTTCGCTGGCCTGTTCGAGCTTTTCGATGCGTGGAACAAAGGCGAATTCTGCAATGCCGTTTTGCGCACCTATAAAATTCAACGTGCTGGTGTCAACAAGGTAACTGAAGGCCTGGGTATCTGTGTTTTGCTCATTAATCCGTTTGGCCTCGGTTGCACGAAAATTTTCTCTATCGGCAGCCGAGGGTTCGTTACCATCGACCTGACGAAGCACGCGGCGCAGCGCAGGCTCGCGATTTGGATCGCTACGCACCACTTGCTCGAGCTCGTCGTGTTTTACCTGCATAGTGAAGTGCCAGTGATCATCCAGGGGCTGGGCGTCTAGCCTGGCTAGCGCCATTTCTACGGCCGCAGATGAAATCGTGTTGTCGGCAAGAGATGGCGTCTCTGCATGTGTGTAAGAAGCGTGAATAAACCAGAGAATGCTTACCGCCCAAAGGTGCGTCTTCAAACGGCTAAGAATGTCCGGTACAGGCACGGTTGTTAGCGGTTGCGCAGTGCTATGCGGCGGCGCGTAGTTGCTTGTTGTAGCGCACCAGTTGCCAACCAATTTTGAGTTTTTGGAAAAGGGAGGCGTTTTCCACCGACTCTAAAAGATCTGCCGGGAACACGCTTTCGTACTTTGGAATGTTGTGGGCCGCGCGGATATCCGGCAGTGAGTTGTTCCATTCTTTTTCCCACTCAATGTCCATCATTACCGGCGTATTTTGACCATGTTGCCAGGCCTCAGTAATGATTTGCATGAGAATGGTGAAACCTCTGGGTTCCTTTGTTGTGCTGATAGCCATGCCGGCTGCTAAAAACATCGAAGAATAGTTGTGCCCAAACTGAGCGAGTTGAAACGCTGAGATGGCAATCTCATTCGAGGAAGTTGTTTCGTATCCTGCCACCAAATGCCATACGTCGTGCATTTGCAGAATGCGGGCATTTAAGTAGTGCAGGGAATGGGGCAGCTCGGCTAGCCCAATTGCGTCGCGCTCTAGCACTTCTGGGTCGTAGCCGTTTTCAATAATCATTGCATGCAATGATTTGCCTAAGCTTCCCTCGGGGCATTTTCCAAGTGCTTCAATATCTGTGTAATCCGGTATTGGCCGTTTAACGGCGTTTTTCGCGCCCCAGTGATTGCATGCATGCTGCTCGGCCAGCTCGCCAAAGTCTTCGTGTACAGAGCCCGCTAAAGCCGCCACTGCTACAGTGATAGAAATCGCGTCGTAGCCTTCTTCAGGGCCCTCTACTACTTCCCAGAAAGCAGTCCAGAAACTGTCTTCAAGGGGAGCCTCCTGAATGTCGAGGGGTATTTCCGGCGTTGGACCTTTGCCTAGCCAGGCAGAGGCGATGTTGTCGCACACTGCGCTACATGCATCAGGTGCTGAGTAGGCTACCCAGGCCATGGCGCCGCTGAGTGCAATTCGGCCTTCCACACTTCCGCGTTTGGCAGCTGCTACTGCCTCTGCGAGAGATTTAGCGTCGGTTCGTTTGGTTGCTGCCTGGAGTCTTTCGCGGCGTGTCATAACAGCTGTCTCCTTGCCACCCTCTGGTCATCTAAACCATATTGGAGGTTTGGCTAACTTGTTTGTTTGACCGCATGTATACGTGCGGTATCAGCGGGGTTGCACTTAGTATACGAGTTTTGTTTAAGATGGCTACTGGCAGGTTCGGTGGCCATTTGAGCCGTAAAACGGCCAATTGAGAGGTGTTTGTCATGATCCGTAAGAGTTTGTTATTCCTCGCTGCGTTTTTGGTACTGGGTATTGTCCTGATTCTGGCTGTAGGGTCTTATTCTTACCGCGGCGCGATCTCTGAGGTGGCGGTGGCTGGCAAGGTGGTGGCGCTGACATACGATGATGGCCCCAATCCGCCTCATACTCAGTCTTTACTTGCGCTGCTGGGTGCGGAAGGAGTTAAGGCCACTTTTTTTGTGAAAGCAAGGAATGCCGAAGCGTTTCCCGATGATTTGCTAGCGATTGCGCGGGCTGGCCATGAAATTGGCAATCACAGCTACCACCACAGGCCGATGGCAAGTTTCAACAAGAGCAACATGCTGGAGGAGGTGCAGCGATCTGGGGAGATCATCGAGCGTATCGTAGGCTATGCGCCAACACTGTTTCGACCGCCCTATGGGATGCAGGGTATCGGGCTGCAACAGGCGTTAACGGAACTAGAGCTTGATTCGATTCTAATGAGCACGCACGGGCTGGACTGGGAGCTTGATAGTGGCAGAACGATTGCCGACAAAGTTTTAGAAGGCGTTAAGCCCGGCGGAATAATTTTGTTGCATGACGGTCATGGCGATGTTGATGATCCTGGTGCCCAAAAAAGCCGCGCTGCCTCTATTGTCGCAACAAAGTTGGTGATCGACGAGTTGCGCGCGCAGGGCTTCACGTTTGCAACGGTTTCAGAATTGCTAGCAATGCAGGTTCTCGAGTAGCGGCTTGGAAGTGGGTTCCGTCTGACGCTAGCTGGATTGCGCTTCAGGCTTTTCTTCTGGCTCCTTTTTTAACATATTTTTCCACGCGACAAAGGGCGATGTTTGGGCTTTCCATACAGTGTTAAATTGTTCGCCGCTTGATAAACCTGTGGCTGGGTATTCCTCTTTGTGCGGGTGATAGTAGCTGCCAAAGGCAACGTCAAACATCGGTAGCCAAATAGCGTAGTTTTTATCCTGATGCTCGGGCTCTTTCGAGTGATGTATCCAGTGATATTGCGGCGTTGAAAAAAATGGCAGAAGGCGATGCAGCCGATCGAATTTAACGTTGGCGTGAATAAAGTAATCCCAGACTACTGTTAACAGGCCGCCGGCAACGATTGCCAGCACCGTCTGCGGTGCCGCAGTGGTATCGAACAGTAGGCCGATGGTTAAGCCACGAACGAGCCCCTGTCCGGCGGGTTCCAAAAAATGCGATCGGTAGATAGTGGTGGCGTTTAGATTTTCATCACTGTGATGTAGCTTGTGCAGCTCCCACAGAAAGGGAACCGTATGCTGCAACCGGTGCCACCAATAGTAAGAGAAATCTCCAATAAAACAGGCGACAAAAAAGATGATCAGGCCCTGCAGAATAATATCAAGGGCAGGCACGCCAACGGAAATTGACACTGGTGACAGTTCGAGGCCCGGCGTTCCCAGCCAGTTTGCGACTGCGATTGTAAATAGAGCAACAAGCGCTGCGAAGAGTGGCGCGAGAAACAGATTGCTAAGCGTTATCTTCCAGTTAAGAAGGTAGTTTGCGCTAGGGGTATCTGGTTTCACCGGCCAGTTTTTTTCCATCCATAGAAATAGAGGCCAAGTAAACAGCAGAGAGAGGTAGGCAAACATCAGCACAAAAAAGGTGCCGCCTGTTTGAGTGGTGAGCTGCGTTAGAAACAAATCCATGGCCAAGCGTCTGTCTGCTTTTTATGTCTGGACGATAGCGCACTGTTGGGCAGTGTCAAGACGCAGCTAGCTTCAGCCAAGAACAAGCTGGAGAGTTGGTCATTCAGAACACTCTTGTAATCTCTACAAGAGTGTTAGTTGGGCGATACGCGTAGCTGGTTTACCCGTTCGAAACGCCGCGATGCTCAGACTCTTCGTTTGTAACAAATGTTTCGATCGTCTGTTGCAGCATGTTGTTGCGTAACTCAGCGCGTCTAGACTCTTCAACTTTAATATTTGCTGAGCTGAATAGTTCATCCAGATCACGCCCAGTTTGTCCATTACACTCAAAAGAATCGCGGCCTTCCTGCACCAGAGCCATTACCATGAGCAACTCGCGCTGATCTAAATGTAGGGTCGCGCCGCGGCTATTGTGTTCTACTATTTTCATTGTGTACTCCCCAAGGTCTTTTGTTCCGCCAGCTTGGCTATTCTTTTTCGAATGCTTTTTCAGCTGATCTGAACTCTTTGTATCAAGAGGTAGCGACAAAACAAACGAAAAAGCTTAGAAAAGTAGAGATAAATTTGTGGTGCTATGGAGCGCTTAACCGCAATTTGTAGGTATATGTGCACACACAACCACAACATATTGCCCTTTTGACGAAATTACAGGTCTATCAACCGTACAGCGCGCATTCGCTGGGTTGCAATATCGATTCACATGCGGCGGCCTTACATACCGTGGCGTTTAATTCTATGATGTCGGTCTCTTTGCAGTATTAGGTTTTTCCAATGACAGCTTCCCCTGAAGCCCTGCCGCTGAAGATTGATATCGTCTCTGACGTGGTGTGCCCGTGGTGTATCGTGGGTTTCCGGCAACTGTCGAAAGCGCTGGAAGCGTTGCCCAATTTGTTCACGCCTACGTATCATTGGCACCCCTTTGAACTGAACCCTCAGATGCCCGCGCAAGGGCAGGAGTTGCGGGAGCACATGCGCCAAAAGTATGGGCCCTCTGCCGGTGGCGGTTCAGGTGGTCGGCAGCGTTTGCTGGACTTGGGACATAATCTAGGCTTCGAATTTGATTATTTTGAAGGCATGAAAATGGTCAATACATTCGCAGCGCATCAGCTGTTGCATTGGGCGGCAGAGCAGAACCTTCAAACCGAGTTAAAATTGGCGCTGTTTAGCGCCTTTTTCCAACGCAGAGAAGATGTGAGTGACCTGGAGTTGCTCGTTGACGTCGCTTCTCGCGTGGGTCTGGATTCAGCTGAGGCGGCAGTTGTACTTGAAGGTGGCCGTTACGCGCAGATAGTTCGTGATGC
>JBGCFE010000267.1:0-22738 GCA_045106775.1 Halioglobus sp. | reverse complement strand
CCCGGTTCTTGATGACGCGGTGGCGGCGCAGGCGGAGACGCTTGGTGATAGGGCGTTAACCAAAGAACAGTATGTCTCGATGCTTGAGCCTCTGTTTGCCCATCGCTTTGTGGTTGAGCGTGTTGAGCGCGATGGCCTCTCGGGCGTTGAGTTGAGTGGCTCTGCGCTTAACGGCGGGTTGACTGAAACGACAAGGCAGGTGTTTCGCCGTCATGCTGTTGAGCAAGACGAGCGTGAAGCGCAGCGCGAGAAGGCAACCGGCCAACATCGGCCGAAAGTTATTCCTGTGGCATTTGATATGTGTCCGCCCGCGGGTTTGGGGGCGGTGGTTGCTTACTCGAAAGTCCACGAAGACGGCGCTTTGGAGGAATTTTATAACTTCCGCACAGACTGGGTCTGGGATCCAAAGCGGCTTGAATCCTTTACGGCTGAGCCAGCCATATACATGTTTACTAACTATCTTTGGTCGCACAAGGAGTGCGTAGAGGTCTGTGCGCAGATCAAGGCGCTAAGCCCCGACAGTATCACCATTCATGGTGGCCCAGACACACCAAAGTATGCCAATGACCAAGAGCGCTATTTTGCTGAGAATCCACACGTAGATATCGCCGTGCGAGGCGAGGGTGAAGTAGTGGGAGCGATGGTGCTGTCGGCGCTGCGTTCCGTTATCGGCGACAAAAATCCTGATTTGGGCGTGCTTAAGGATGTTGGCGGCGTGACTTATCGTACCGCAACGGGCATCCAGCGTAACCCTGACGCGCCACGTGTTAAAGACCTGGACATGTTGCCTTCCGCATACCTGACGGGTTTGTTCGACACCTACATGGGTTTGGACGATCTGTTTGTCATACTGGAAACCAATCGCGGCTGCCCCTACGGTTGCACGTTTTGTGATTGGGGCTCTGCAACCGCCAGTAAAATTCGTAAGTTTGATATCGATCGTGTGATGGCAGAAATTGAGTGGACGTCCCGCGCTCGCGTTGCGTCTGTGTCGATTGCTGATGCGAATTTCGGCATTTTCCCCAGAGATGTTGATATTGCGCGCAAGGCCGCGCAGCAGAAAAAAGACACAGGCTTTCCACGCGGATTTGGTGGTAACTTCGCCAAGAACACAGTGACGCACTTGCGCACTATTATCGACGTTCTGGCCGAGGGCAATATCCTCAGCCTAGGGACGCTGTCTCTACAGTCCATGGATGAGGCCACGCTAGATATTATTAATCGGTCTAACATCAAAACCGAAAAGTATGATGCGTTGGCGGTGGAGATGAGAAATGCCGATTTGCCGTTAACTGTGGAGCTGATGATGGGCCTGCCAGGTTCAACGACAGATTCTTTCCGGGAAGATCTGCAGCAATGCATTGATCGCGAGCTACCGGCACGTGTCAATATGACTACGATGCTCGTGAATAGCCCTATGAACGATCCAGAGTATGTAAAAAAGCATGAGATCAAAACCAGTATGCCCGTGGGGCCCGGTGCGCTGGCTTCCCTGATTTCTACATCAAGCTACACCCACGATGATTTGGAAATGATGGGCGAAATGCGCAGTGCTTACATGCTGTTTGAGAACTTCGCGGTGTTGCGAACACTTTCTCGCTTCGTTCGTCAGGAAACCCCGCTTGATGAGATGCAGTTTTATCAGCGTCTTATTCTCGACGGCAAAAGTTACGAGCGCTGGCCGATGCTGCATTTGCTGTGCAATTTTGTGCCTTCGCTGATGGCACCGCCAACCAGCTGGAACCTGGTGGTCGAAGAGTTGGGCCGGTACTTGAAGGAGGAGCTTGGGTTGTCGGATTCGCCGGCGCTTCGTTCGGTTCTGGCGGCACAAAAAGCCTGCTTGCCGGCGCATGATCGAGTTTGGCCACAAACGCTAGAACTGGAGTGTGATGTGGTGTCCTGGTTCAACGCGATCATTGCCGAAAAAGAAAGCGGTAACAGGCGTGGTTGGACAGATGCGGTCCCAAGGCTGGAAACCTACGGCCCAGCCAGTCTCACGGTAGATGACCCTATGGGAGTGACCGAAACATCTCTGGGAATCAATCGCGAACTGAATGCCTTCGGAGTGAACTGGGAATTGGAGTCACCTCTGCACCGGGCGCGAGCGGATCTCGTTTAGTAGGCAATTAGTCAGCAAATCCGTTTTGCACTAGCGCATATTGCGCTGGCTCTATGCCGTTGAATCGCGTTGCCGTGGCCGTGCTGTACGCACCCATCAGTCCAAACTCTACACAATCGCCCACGGCAATGTCTTCGCGCAGCTGGTAGCGTGAAGAAAGCTTGTCAGAAGGATCGCATGTTGGGCCAAAGAGATCGCGCTCCGGGCCATCCGGGCTCAGCCTTTTGCTCCCTCGCCAAATTTTGGTTGGCAGTTGCGCGTCCATAAGAAATTGTTCCTGCAAACTTCCATACACGCCATCACCCAAAAACACCGGCCCATCTTCTCTTACGTGGGTGACTCTGCAGACCAGGGAGCAGCTGGGCGCTGCAATAGATCTGCCCGGTTCGCAAAGTAAGCTCGGGCCGCTGCTACCAAAGTTGTTTTCAACGCGCTCGCCAATGGCGCTGAAGAACTCCTCCAGCGCCGGTATCGCCATGCCTTGATACGCAACGGGAAAGCCGCCACCAACGTTGAGCCTGGCTAAGCGGATGCCTGCAGCTGACGCAGATCTCGCACAGGCATCGATGTACTTTTCGTAGACTTCGACGCTACTGCATTGAGAGCCTGGATGAAACGCCATCGAAATGTGACTGTAACCCGTGTCGTAGGCCGCCTTTAACAGGCCAGGGGCCGCCTCCTCGCCAGCGCCGAACTTGCTACCAAAATTATAGGCAGCACTTTCGTGGGCCAACTTTAGTCGCACGCTGACTTCGATGTCAGTTGCGTTAAGTGCTAGCAATTGATTGAGGCCCGCTGTGTCATCGACAACAAAAGAGCGAACGCTGTAGTCATGGTACGCCGCTGTTAGGTCGCTGGTGGTACGTATGGGGTTATTAAAGTTTATGATCGCCGATGGAAGCAGGGTTCTTAGCAATGCGATTTCGCCCAGCGATGCGGCGTCATATTCGGTGATGCCCTGGCGATACAATGCTCTGAGAATAGGCGCATCCGGATTGGCTTTAACCGCATACGTGGTGCTGCCCGGAAACGCGTTCTTAAATAGATTGACCTGGCGGGAAAGTGCCTCGTCGCTGAAAAGTAGTGCAGAGCAATTCTCTGACCAGTGTGACAGAAAGTCTGCTGTGTCTTTAAATGCAGCCAAGGTACTTGTTTCAGGCTTCTGCACAGGTTTGCCAGTGTTCAAGGTTAGCGATCTTTCCAGACGGGCGCGCGCTTTTCAATGAATGACATCACCCCTTCGATGCAATCTTCACTGGCATTAACCTGCTCCATAACTTTGAATTCGTGGGGGAGGGCCTGTGCCAGCGGCAATTGCTGCCCCTCGCGAATCGCGCGACGAATAGCTTGTTGAGGCACCAGGCTGAAATTGCAGTAATCCTGCATAAAATCATGTGCGCAGGCGACAACGGCTTCTGGCGTATCGCAGAGCGCATTCACCAGGCCGATGTGCTGGGCTTCATCGGCGGTGAGAGACGCGCCGCTTAGCATCATAGCTTCGGCCCGCGCCGCGCCCACAATTCTGGGTAACAATACGGTGCCGCCATAAGCAGGCATGAGCCCGATCTTAATCTCGGGCAGCCCTAGCTTCGCTTCAGCGCAGGCTACGCGAAAATTACACGCCATGGCCAATTCCAGTCCGCCGCCTAAGGCGAGCCCGTTAATTGCGGCAACGCTTAGCTTCGGGAATTCCACCATGCGCAGGACAATGCCGTGCACGTGATCTACCCGTTGCTTTACATCAGAGGGCGGTTCTTTGAGATCGGTTCCCGGGCAGAAACCGCGCCCTGTGCCGGTAAGAATAAAGGCGCGAGAATCGTCTTTTTCGATGACATCCAGGTGGTGCTCTAACTGGTCGAGCATCTCGGTGGTAATTGCGTTGAGTGATTCGGGCCGGTTCATGGTTAACACGGCACAATTTCCGATATCACTGCGATCTAGTACGCTCATTTTTTATCCAATGTCAGTGCCCGCTCGATAGTTTTCGCAGGCGAGATTAGGGGACGCGTTGGTAGACGTTGTTTAGATCGTCTGGCACAACCCGTGCGATGCCATCCACGGTACGGAGTTGGAAATCGTCGCGCAAGACCCGTGTGCTGAATTGCCAGCCTGATGGCAGATTTAAACGGCGGTTCAGGAACTGCAGATCTCCCAGCTTTTGTTCTTTATCAACAACACGACTGAACGATTGCATCATGTAACGTTCTCCGTCCGGATCGGTGAGTTCGTACACTTGCCGGCCAGCGACATAGGTGAATACGGTGTCTCGAGACACTTCGGTTACCACATAACTTGTATCTGCAGTCGCCTGGTTGAATGGAATGTTGGCGCTGGCGGCCAGGCGCATCGTGATACCGCCAAAGTCCTCTAGTATGCGTTCTCCAGCAGGCAGTGTGGCTGCGATTCCATCCAGTACCCAGAAGCGAATACCGTTTAGAGCCACGACATCTGCCGCGTAGGACTGCGCGATAGCATCCGCGTCTAGCGCATCCCACAATGGCTGGGGGCAATCACTAAAGCCAATAGAGTTATAGACATCTGCCTGCAGCCGCTCGCCGTTAAATGCGCCCAGCAATACCTCGCAGTAGCGGAAGTTGTAGAAGGGGCCGTTTTCGGGTGTGGGTAAGGATTCATCGGCAATGGCAGACGGATAGACAATTGTTTGCGCGACACTGGCCTCTTTGTGAATGACGTTCTCGCTCACCCGTGGGTTTAAAGGAAATATGCGTAAAAAAGCATCGCGGCTGGCATAACGCACGATGGCGGCTGTCTCCCAGTCAGCAGGTTCTTTGGTGAGGTTAACGGAAATCGGCATTACCAATTCAGGAAACGAGTTGTAGGCCAGTAAAGAGGGCAGAATGGATTGCCCGTAGATCGCATTTGCCTCCAGGCCTGTAAGATCTGAATCGCGGCCGTCTGGATACATCGCCTGATCATAGTAATTGATAAGGTTCACCATCCAGAAGGGGCTTGGATCATCGCTGAGCAGCATCTGGGGAATGAGTGATGTGTTCGCGCCTAAGGTTGAATCTTGGCTTGCTGTGGCTAGCAGGCTCTCGACGTCATCCTGAGACAAGTTCTGTAGGGCTGGATCAACATAGCCAGCCGTCGGTGCGGGCGGCAATGTATCTTCAACCCCCAATACCCAGGCAATATCGTCTGTTGCCGCGGCCAGGCCATTCATCGCGATTGTAAATTCGTCTGTTCTGAAAGATTCCACGAGGATCATAGCGCTAGGGAACGTCACAGCCCGAAACTCGCTGAGAGAGCGCTCCCCTATTAATTGCCCAAATGCCTGGCTGCTGAAACGTGGTTGTGCCCCTGCCGTTTGCCACACTGAAGCGATAGCGTTCTCGTAGCTTGCAAAGGCTTGCGGGTCGGCAACGGAATGTAGCTGCAGCAGCGTAACAGGCATGCCGCTGCTATCCAGCTCGATTAATGCTTCAAGGCCGGCTTCCGAAAAGAACTGCTGTGCCGCGCCAAATTGTGTGAGCAGTACCTGTGCTGGCGTGGGAGTTTGTTCAGCAACGGTTTGAGGGCTGGTATCTTCGCCGTCTTCACAGCCGGCCAATACTCCTGCCAGTGCAGCTGCAATAAAGATGTACAAGAAGGTTTTGAGCCTCCAGCCATCAATGACAACGGTGTGTTGGTGCTTTGCACTGATTTGCAACATGGCTGGGGGGAGCCTCCTTAGACTTTCTATACATCTGATTTTTATCGAGCGAAAATTGCACCATACTGCCTGCGGTGGGTCAACGCTATGTGTCTCGTGAGCGGGGCGTAGAGTTTTTTGAGATTGAAATAAAAGAGGTAATAGCATGGGCGATACATCATTGGTAGGAGAGCTTTCCCTGTGCTGGGGCAGCATGGAGGGTCTTGGGTTACGCGAGTTAGCCGAAACCGCTGCCGCTGCGGGATTTGCTGCCATAACCTTGAATCCCCCGATGTATCAGGACGCTCGTGCCTCTGGGTTGTCTGAACGCGATATACAGGCGTTACTCGAAGATTTGGGGGTACGGGTGTCAGGTGTCGACCCGTTGTTCTCATGGTTGCCCGGCGCAGTAAAGCTGGATGGCGATGATCCGATGAGCCGGCTTTCGCACGCAACGCCTGATGAGGTGTTTCACATTGCCCAGGTGGTGGGTACCGATATTATCAATGCGCCTCTGGGTTTTACGCAGCCGGAGTCGCAGCAGGAGACGATAGATAGCTTTGGCGCCCTTTGTGAGCAGGCGTCCTCAAGCGGCCTGCGTGTAACGCTTGAATTTATGCCGTTTACCGATGTGCCCCACCTCGCCGAGGCCTATGCTGTTGTTAATGGCGCAAACTGCGACAACGGCGGCATTATGTTCGACTGCTGGCATCACCACCGCAGCGGTGGCACAGCGCAGGAACTTGCTGCTATCGCGGGCAACAAAATATTTGCTGTACAGCTGGATGACGCCTTAGAGCACCCTATGGATGACGTGGTGACCGAAACGCTTAACCACCGATTGTTGCCGGGTGAGGGTTGCATCGATCTAACAGCAACGTTACAAAACCTGAAAGCAAGTGGCGCGCGGGTTGCCTACGATGTGGAGGTGTTTAAGGAGTCGCTGCGCTCACTGGATAATGCCACCCGAGCTTCTACGCTTTTTGCGTCTGCCAATGCAGTCTTGGCGGCGCTTTAGTCGATCGCCTTCAGTAGTCGATAAATCTCCGTAACAGGAAGAGGACACTTTTTAACTTACGCCGACAGTGAATCCGCCCGAACGCGCTTTAGCGCATCTTGCACTTTTTGCAGTTGCGCACGCCCCAAACTAATACGCCTGTAGAACCAGTAAGCGATCACTGAAAACCCACCAATCACACCGGTGTAAAAGCCTCCCAGTGCGGTGAGTATCGACTCAGCCACGCTGCCCGGTGCGGCGCCCGCCTGTACACCTGCCAGGTCTATGATAATTCCGCCAATTAATGCACCCAGGCCAGTCGTTGCCTTATTGATGAACATCGAAGCGGCAAAGTAGATGCCTTCTTGGCGTTTTTGCGTTTTTAGTTCCTGTTCGTCGACAAGATCTGCGATAAGCGACACGGATAAGACTTGGACAGCGATGACGCAATACACGCCTAGAAAAGCTGTTAGCAGCATCATCGGATACAGAACAGGGTGACCGTTTGCGGGTAACAGCCCAAAAAGACGTAAACCCACCATCCAGAACATGTTGAATCCCATCAGCAGGCTCGCTGCGCAGAGCAGGGTGTGCTTGTCAAACCGGGTGCCCAGCCTGTTGAGCGTCAGGAAAGCGAAGATGGTCGCTATAACGGCGGGCACAACCAATCCAGCTAATTGCTCAGCAGAAAATTCCCAGAAGTAGGTGCCCATATAGAGTGAGAGTGTGGTGTAAACGCCAGCGGCTGCGCCGAAGGCGAGGCTGGCGCCCAGGTTGAAACGGAAGTTGCGCAATCCCCAGGCTAGGCGTAGTTCGCTCAAAAAGTTGCTGAGTGAAAAACCAGAATCTGTCTCCCTCTGTTTGGGTAGGTTGGGTATGACTGAGCGAGTGCCAAAAATACAGATCAACGCTGTTGCCGCCGCTACCGTTGCGCAGAGTATGCCAAACGCGCGGTAATTCTCTGCGACTAAGCGTCCGTCGACATCGCCTGTTGTGGTAAAGAAAACAGTGTAGGCAATGGCCGTAATGGCAACCCCTGAAAGCCATCCTACGCTCACCCGGGCCTTGGCTATCACGGTTCTTTCGTCGTAGTCAGTGCTAAGTTCTGCGCCCATCGCAGAAAAGGGTATGTAGTAAACGGTGAGAAATGTGCGCAGGAATATCGAGACGATCACTAGCCATAAAAACAGGCCCGTTTGGCCGAGCCCCGTTTGCGGAGGAAACAGCAGCAGGAACATCAGCGCGGTAGGAATGCCGCCCGCGACAAGCATGGGGTGTCTGCGGCCCCAGCGCGTGCGCAGCGAGTCTGACCAGCTGCCTACGATAGGGTCAGAGATCGCATCCCAGGTGAGAGCGATGAACATGGCAAGCCCGGCGAGGCTGCCGCTTAGCCCAAGTACCTGTGTGTAATAGAAAACGACGAAGCTGCCAAACGCGGTATCTTTCACTGTGTAAGGCACGTTGCCTATAGCGTAAGACCATTTCTGCACCGCGGTCAGTGAACTCATTCAGGCATCCTTATCGAGCGTTCTCGGCGTTGCCAGCGAGTAGGGTGGCAGGAGTCAATTTGAAAAACAGTGCAACACAAAATGACTAAGCGGTCAATTTATGGCTTCATTCGAGGCTTAGACTACAAAACTGATTAGAACCCTGCTACTAATGCTGGGCAGATACTAACAATAACGTTGAGGTGCACTCACTTGAAAAACTATGCCAACCACATGGCCAGTTGCCTGCTGTATTGGTTTCTATTTTGTCTAGCGCTTAGCAGCGCGAGTACAACAGCGGCACAGAGAGAGCAGGGCTACCTTGTGGGGCGCGGTACGGCCGATATTACGGGACCATTGGTGGGTGTGCAGCTGTGGGGCTTTGGGCGCGCGGATCAGTTGGGAGAGGGGCTACATATTCGCCAGCGGGCACGCGCATTTGTTATGGCCGAGCGGGGCAACGCCCAGCAGAGGCTGGTTTTTGTCAGCGCCGATCTTGGCAGTGTAGATCACCATGTCACACTCGAGGTTGTAGAGCGCCTGCAAAAAGCTTTCCCGGATACCTACAGCCTCGACAATGTCATTATCAGCGCGACCCATACTCATGCGGGCCCTGGTGGGCATTGGCATTCTCGTAGTGACACGGGTCTGGATGGCGGTTTGTACCCAGAGCATTTTGAGGCCATCGCTGCTGGTATTACAGCTGCCATTGTTGCCGCGCATGAAGATCTCCAGCCTGGGCAGATTCTGATTAATTCCGGCGAAGTGGCAAATGCCGGCGCCAATCGCTCAGTGGTAGCCTATCAAGAAAACCCGGCGCAGGAGCGCGCGCAATATTCGTCTAACACCAACAAGGAAATGGTGTTGCTCAAGTTTGTAGATGCCACCGGTGAGATAGGCATGCTCAACTGGTATGCGCTGCATCCTACCGCGATGAATTTTCATAACCGACTGGTGTCTGGTGATCACAAGGGATATGCCTCGTTAAGCGTTGAACGAGAAAAGGGCGCAACTTACGGAAGCAATGACGAATTTGTTGCTGCCTTCGCACAGGCTGACCCAGGCGATGTCACGCCCAACACCAATCTCGACAACACAGGGCCCGGTGCAACGGATGTCGAGACAACGCAAATTATGGGTGATCGGCAGGCAACGGTAGCGCAACAGTTGTTCGATTCTGCCGAGGAACCCCTGCAGGGCAAAATCGATACGCGGCGCATGTATGTGAATCTGAATGGCTACGAGGTGGATGGCGCGTATACCGGCGCAGGCGCTCAAAAAACCTGTCCTTCGGCTTACGGTTATTCATTTGCCGGTGGTTCATCAGAAGATGGCGGCGCGCATTTTCTGTTTCGCGAAGGCATGACCGATCAAAGCATGTTCATGGATTGGCTGATTCGGTTTGTTACCGGCGCCCCAAAATGGACGCAGGCGGTAAAGGACTGTCAGGCGCCCAAACCGATTCTGTTTGAAACCGGTACAGGCAATCCGCCATTACAGTCGCAGGTTCGCTCCGTCACTGTTGCGAGGATAGGCCAGCTTGTCATTTTGGCGCTGCCTGCTGAGGTGACGACAATGTCGGGCAGGCGCCTGCGTCAAAGTGTGATGAACGAACTAGGCGATTGGGCAGAGCATATTGTGCTGGCCGGGTACTCAAACGGGTTTGCCGGCTATGTCACAACGCCAGAGGAATACATGCTTCAGCAGTACGAAGGGGCGCACACGTTGCACGGGCGATGGAGTTTGCCGGCTTACCAGCAGGTGGCAAGCCAGCTAGCGGCTGCGCTGGGAGAGGGCGCAAGCGTTGAGTCTGTTGCGCGCTATGATGACTGGCGTGGCAAGTCGCCGGGTGAGCCATTACCGCGAGGGGAGGGTGTGCAGCTGCCTGCTGATCTGGCGATTGGCGACGTAATCGAGCAGCCCGCGCAGGTGTATTCGGTAGGTAGCGTTGCAGAGGCACAATTTGTGTCGACACATCCCAATTTGCATTTTCAAACGGGGCTAAATTTTTTGCGGGTTGAGAGGCAAGTTGAGAAAGAGGGCGGCAAACAATGGCAACTGGTTGCAGACGATAGCGACTGGTCAACCACGGTTCGCTGGCGTGATGAGGGAAATCATCAGGCGGTTGCACTCAAATGGGAAATTGATAGTACCAACGGCGCGGGGCAGTACCGGCTAGTGCATGAGGGTCTGGATTTAGAAGGGCGGCCATTTTTGTCAGCGACCAAAGAGTTTGAGATAAAGTAGTTGCAGTAGAGGAAATAAAAAAGGGCTGCTAAAAAGCAACCCTTTAATATTTCAGTAATATGGCTCCGCCTGCTGGGCTCGAACCAGCGACCCATTGATTAACAGTCAATTGCTCTACCAACTGAGCTAAGGCGGAATGGCGTTAACCGAAGGTCGCGTATATTAATCATGCCAAGCCCCTTGGTCAACTGCTAAATGGGCGATCATGGCCGGTTGTGAAATAAGGCTGCATTCCTTGTCTAAGTAAATGATAATAAACGGCTAATTCCGACCTCTTCAGGCCTTTTTATCGTGACCAGACCGTTTCAGGTGAATTCCCCCTTTGAGCCTGCTGGTGATCAGCCAGAGGCTATCCGCCAGCTGGTTGAGGGCGCACGGGCTGGGCTGGCCGCACAGACGCTGTTGGGCGTAACGGGTTCGGGTAAAACCTTCACAATGGCTCATGTGGTGGCCCAATTGCAGCGCCCCACGATTGTCATGGCACACAACAAGACGCTTGCCGCTCAGCTCTACGGAGAGCTAAAAGAATTCTTTCCGCAAAACGCGGTGGAGTACTTCGTCTCTTACTACGATTACTATCAGCCCGAGGCCTACGTGCCGTCTTCTGATACGTTTATCGAGAAAGACTCTTCGGTCAACGAGCATATCGAGCAGATGCGCTTATCGGCTACCAAAGCGCTGATGGAGCGCAGTGATTGCTTGGTAGTGGCAACCGTTTCGGCGATTTATGGACTAGGTGACCCGTCCTCCTATTTCAAAATGGTTATTCACCTGTCGCGCGGTGAGATGATTGATCAGCGCGAAGTGTTGCGCCAGCTGGCAGACCTGCAATACACACGCAATGATGTCGATTTTCAGCGCGGTACTTACCGTGTGCGCGGCGATGTGATTGACGTATTCCCTGCAGACTCTGAGCGCGAGGCCGTGCGTATAGAGTTGTTTGATGAAGAGATAGAAAATATCTACTGGTTTGACCCGCTAACGGGTGCTGTCGAAAATAAGGTTGCACGTGTAACAATCTTTCCTAAAACCCATTATGTAACACCACGTGAGCGCCTGATGCAGGCGGTGGAAAAAATTGAAGCCGAGCTAGGGCCGCGCGTTAAGCAGCTCAAAGAACTTGAGAAGTTGGTTGAGGCGCAGCGGCTTGATCAACGCACTCGATACGATTTAGAGATGATTCGAGAGCTTGGGTTTTGTACTGGCATAGAAAACTACTCGCGCTATCTGTCTGGCCGCGCGCCAGGTGAGCCGCCGCCAACGCTCTTTGAATACCTGCCAGACAATGCGCTGGTGATTATCGATGAATCACACGCTACCATTCCACAAATTGGCGCTATGTATAAAGGCGATCGTTCACGAAAAGAAACGCTAGTGGAGTATGGCTTTCGTCTGCCGTCTGCGCTAGATAACAGGCCACTGCGTTTTGAGGAGTGGGAAACGCTTGCGCCTCAGCGAATATTTGTTTCGGCCACACCTGGCCCGTATGAAGCGGAGCATGCAGGACGTGTGGTGGAGCAGGTGGTCCGGCCCACTGGTTTGGTTGATCCGGAAATTGAGATACGCCCGGCACTTACGCAGGTGGACGATTTGTTGGGCGAAATTCGTCTTACAGTCGAGCGCGAAGAGCGGGTGTTGGTAACCACGCTCACTAAACGCATGGCCGAAGATCTCACTGAGTACCTTGGCGAACACGGCATTCGTGTGCGCTACCTGCATTCTGATATCGACACCGTAGAGCGTGTAGAAATTATTCGAGACCTGCGTCTGGGTGAGTTTGATGTCCTGGTTGGAATCAACCTACTACGAGAAGGCCTGGACATGCCCGAGGTTTCGTTAGTGACGATACTTGATGCCGATAAAGAGGGCTTTCTTCGCTCGGAACGTTCGTTGATTCAGACGATTGGGCGGGCCGCTCGAAACCTAAATGGCCGCGCAATTCTTTACGCCGACAAAATGACAGGTTCGATGGAGCGCGCAATTGCTGAGACTGATCGGCGCCGCGAAGTGCAGCTGGCATACAACAAAGCGAATAACATTACGCCCAAAGGCGTCGAAAAATCTGTTCAAGATATTATGGAAGGTGCGCGCCGGATGCCTACCCGGGGCAAGGCCAAATCCAAGAAGGTGGCAGAGCCCTCAATGGCCTATGCCACGGAGCTGGAAAACCTTACCCCCGCCGCGCTATCGCGAAAGCTCAAGCAATTGGAAACGCAGATGCATGAACACGCGAAGAACCTGGAATTTGAAGAAGCTGCTGCATTGAGAGACCAGCTGACGCAGATCAAACAGTTGGCGTTTGTGAGTTAGCGCGAGTCAGCGCTAATCATTGGCTTCTTCTGGCAGTATCGGCAACGCTAGAGTAACTACCACGCCAGACGAATCGGCAAGGTTATCCATGTCCACTTTGCCCCGATGGAATTGCGCAACCAATTGAACAATATGCAGGCCTAGCCCTAGGTGAACGTGTTCAGTCTGTTTTTCTCGCACTGATATCATTGGCTGTAGCAGACTGTCTCGAGTTGTCGTGGGTAGCGCGGGCCCTTGATTAGTGATGCGAATCAACCAGTGTTCGTCCTCTTCTTGTAGTTGCAGCGTGATTTCGCCCTCGGGTGGGCAGAAAGAAGCGGCGTTATCCATGAGTTTATCCAGCGACTGCACGAGGAGGTCTGGCGCGCCCATGGTGGTTGCTGCAGTGTGCTCGAGTGCCAGTATCAGCCGGTTTTTTTGGTAGACATCGCGATAGGCGTTGAATACTTCCTGTAAGAAAGGTGCTAAATCGATTCTCTCCAGTTGATTGCCACGAATACTTTCTTCCAGCCGATTGGCCTCGCTCATGGAGGTGAGGATCTTTTGCAGGCGTGCCAGACCTTCTCTGGCACGGTGTACATAGTCGTTTCTGTTTTGCTCTTCCGCCGTGGCCAGCGCTTCTTTGCGCGTCGTGTCCTCCAGATTGTCCAATGAGCTTTGTATCACGGCAATAGGTGTGCGCAATTCATGCGAGAGTTTTCCACTGAGTGTGCGAAGGTAATCGTTGTATTGCCGCACCTGTTCCAGCAAGCCCCCGTACTGGCGCGAAAGTTCGCCTATCTCATCCGCAGCCCCGCTGTGAGAGAAACTGCCCACGACACGCCCATCGTCGTCAATCGCGTCGCGCGCGGCACTAGACAGCTTGCGAATTCGCCAGGAGAGCAGGGTGGCGTAACCGAGTAGGCCGATTGCGCCGATACCAAGCGCAATCAAGCTGTAACCGAATAGTCGGCTGAAGGCTTTGTCAGTCAAAGAAAGGTAGGTTTCTGCGCTCTGGCGAACGACAACAGCACCGAGGATGCCCTTGCTATCTCGAATTGGCGCGGCGGCGACTAATGTTGTTCGGGAGGAGCGTTCGCTTTCACTATAGCGGCGATTGTCGGGATTACCCGCTAGAGCTTGTTCAATTTCAACGCCAGCCACCTTGCCAGCCAATGCGGCAGCGGGAGAGGGCGGCAGTGTTTCATTGCGCAGTATGCTGCGATACATCCATCGTAGCAGCCAGAAGGTTTCGGTGGTGGCTCCGGCAGGCGGTAGCGAGGAGCGTTGCTCAGCCAGTAGCCAGCCTTCGTTGTCGATCAGTTGAATTTGGCTGAGGCTACTGTCAAAAGGCTTGAGGAGGTTGTGGATGGTCGGTGGTGTGTAGATCAACCAGGGTGGCGCGGTAGGCTCTAACGGCTTGATATTGCCCAGCGTGATGGGCGTGTTGCCACTGCCGCCTGTTTCGTTAACGAAGTAAAAGCCCAGGCGCCCACCTGTGTATTCTAGCGGTAGCTCCAGTTCCAGATTGTAGCCGCCCACCGCGTCTTGCCAGTAGCCGCGCACACGCGAGGGATCTAAGTTTCTTTCACGGCGATTGCCCGGCCTGGCCCGCACAGAGCCGGGCGCGGCTGTTGTAATAACGTAGTCTTGCCTGCGGTTGTCATACCAAAGTCGCAGCACGAGTCGGTCACCATTGGGCTCAGGTGAGAGTCCCGGGTTGTCGTAAACCAGATTGTCGTCACTCACCTGAAACAGCAGATACAAATCGTCGCCGCGCACCTGCGCTGCGTAAGATGCCGAGAAATTGGGCGCAGCTGCACTAGTCATAGAAGAGCGGGGGATGTCTTCCCAGCCATCGCCGTAACCGTCTACGATCACGGGCTGTTGTGTGTAGTACGCGTAAATGCTTGCTCTATCATCGGGTATCGCATTGCGCCTGTCTGGGAAGGGGTAAATCGTTTGTGCATTGCCGCCTAAAACGGCGGCTATGGCTTGGGCGGTCGCCTGTAGCGATTGCTCCTGCCCACTGCGTAATGCGCCCTCGACTTCGCGCACAAATTGGCAGCCCGCCCAGGGCAGGGTGAGTAACAGAAGGCTAACGAGCAGTAGCTGCTGCCTCAGCCCCATGGGTTACAACCCCGACCAGCGGTAACCTACACCGTAAGCTGTTTCTATAGCACTAAACTTCGAGTCAGTTGCTTCAAATTTGCGTCGAATGCGCTTGATGTGAGAAGTGACCGTGTTGTCATCTAACACCACACTGGCAGATTCCATTAGTTGGTCCCGGTTTTTTACTTGGCCCGGCCGTTTTGCCAGGGCGTGTACCATCCAAAATTCAGTGACCGTTAGCTCAATAGGAATACCTGACCAGCTGGCGGTCATGCGCTCACCATTTAAGGTGAGGTTACCGCGCTCTATCACGTCACTTTCCTGCTCCGGTGTGCGCAGTGCTTCCACTCGGCGAAACAGGGCCACTATGCGTGCGAGCATATGGGCCTGGCTGATATCTTTGGTGAGGTAGTCGTCTGCCCCTAACCGAAGTCCACTAATGATATCGAGTTCTGAATCCCTCGCTGTCAGGAATACTATGGGGAGCTCAGGCGCGCGGCTGCGTAGATCTCTGCACAGATCAAAGCCACCTTCTATTTCATCACCAAGCCCTACATCGATAATAGCTAAATCAGGCAGTTCTTGTTCAAAAGCAACGGCCGCAGTCTTGCGATCTGAAAAAAGGGAAACGCGGAACCCTTGCCGCTCCAGAGCATCACGATAGTTAGCTGCAAGGGCAATTTCGTCTTCAACGATGGCGATGTGCTGTGGCATTGGATGCGGTTCGAATTTGTTATAGGGCGCCAGTTTTTCAAAAAGCGCATTTGATCACAAGGCCTTGCCATAATTCGCCACAATTGCGCAGCGGATCGACATGATTGATGCGCAGTTTCGCCACTCTGACCCCCTTAAATACCCTCATCATTTAAGGAGACCCTCTATGCGTTTTTCACATCCCAGCTTTCATCGGCATTTCAACCACTATTTAGCCTCCGATGCTCAACGATTTGGTGGTCTAGGCCTCTGGCTTGTATTTCGCTGCCTGCCAACGTTGCTGGCGGTTTGCCTGGCTATGCTGCTCCTGACTATAACGCCGGCAAGAGCCGATGTTGAGGCAGCAAATTCGCTGTCGCCCAGCGCTGTTGAAACAGGTGAAATGCTATTGCAGGACGCTACTGGAGGCAGTTATGTGCGGGCGCCTATGATGCGCAGTAAAGTGCATATTGATATCAGTGGGATGATTGCAACGGTCTCTGTGGAGCAGACCTTTCACAACGACACCGATAATTTTGTCGAGGGGGTCTATGCATTTCCGCTGCCGGATTCCGCGGCCGTTAGGCGGCTTGAGATGGACATTGGTGATCGTCGCATTATCGGGGAAATAAAAGAGAAGCACCAAGCTAAGCGCATTTACAGGTCGGCTAAAGCGGCGGGTAAAAAGGCGAGTCTTGTAGAACAACAGAGGCCTAACCTGTTCACCAATCGCGTGGCGAACATTGGGCCGGGTGAGTCGATTGTCGTTCGTATGGAGTACGTGGAGACAGTTGCGATCACAGGGGAAACGTTTTCACTTAGATTTCCCACCACAATAACGGCTCGATACATGCCGGGCACACCGCTGAATCTGAGAGAAGCCGATCAACGTGACATTTCCCAAGAAACAGCAGCGTTGGATCTGAACCCCTATTTAGGTTGGGCGCACAATACGACGCAAGTGCATGATGCGCAGGCTATCTCCCCGTTGCAGCTTCGGTCACTGGGGAATGAACAGACTCCGAAACACCCCGTTACCATTACCGCAACGTTAGATATGGGAATGCCATTGGCAAGCGTTGAATCGCCGTACCACGATATCGCTCTGCAGCGCAGAGCGGGGGTTTATCGGATATCGCTGAGAAATGTTCAAAGCGAAATGGATCGCGATTTTGTGTTGAATTGGCAGCCGGTGAGGGGATCGACACCGCAGGCAGCGTTCTTTACCGAAAAGGTGGGAGGCGAACACTACGGTCTGCTAATGGTGTTGCCGCCGGCAGCTGCTCTTGCCCCCGCGGCGAAACCATCTGCCGCGATAAAAAGGGACATGACTTTTGTCATCGACACATCAGGCAGCATGGGCGGCGTTTCTATCGAGCAAGCACGTGCAAGTGTCTCGCGTGCATTAGAGGAGCTGCGAGAAACAGATTTTTTTAACGTCATTGCGTTTTCGTCGAGCTATCGCAAGCTTTTCCCCGTCTCTGCGCAAGCTACGCCAAGCAATGTAAGCAAAGCACAGAGGTTCGTTAGCCGATTAGATGCTTCCGGCGGCACGGAAATGTTACCGGCGCTCTTGGCTGCGCTCGCTCCGGGCGATGATGTTGAGGCAGGCCGACTCGAGCAGGTCATTTTCGTAACGGACGGTGCGGTGGGTAATGAGAGCGCGCTATTTGAAGAAATTGCTAAGCGGCTTGGGAATTATCGATTGTTTACCGTCGGTATTGGCTCTGCGCCAAACAGCTGGTTCATGCGTAAAGCTGCGGAGTTTGGCCGTGGCACGCATACGCATATTGGTAATATCGGAGAAGTAGAGCAAAAGATGGCGGCTCTTTTCGCGCAACTGGCCCGCCCTGCAGCCGTGGATTTGGACGTGACATGGCCAGGCGCAGTGGATATGTGGCCCGCGCGTTTGCCGGATATCTACATGGGCGAGCCATTGGTCGTCGCCGTAAAATTCGGTGATCAAGCCCCCACGGGGGAAGTGGCAGTGTCTGCTGTTATTGGCAGGCACACATGGCGTCAGTCGCTGCGACTGAACAATGGTGCAGACCCTCAAAATAGCCCTGAGCATAGCGGCGTTGCGAGCGTCTGGGCGCGCAAAAAAATAGGCGGTCTATTGGATGAAATCACTCTGGGCGTTAATGCTGACGAGATTCGCCAGAAAGTCTTACCCATTGCATTGACGCATCAATTGCTTAGCCCTTATACGAGTTTTGTCGCGGTTGAGCAGGTTGTTACTAGACCTCCAGAAGACTCACTGCTGAGCAAGGCGGTAGCCAATGTACGGCCGCGCGGGCAAGCCACTCAGGCGTTTGCCTTACCGCAAACGGCAACCACTGGTCCTGCAAAAGTATGGTTTGGATTTCTAAGCCTTTTCATTGCCTTGATTATTCGTCTGCTGAGCCAGGGAGAGGTTGACCATGTTTCGTAATCAGCCAACATTCACGCTGACTTCCTCTGCCGCTACCGTTTTAATATTGTTCGGTTGCTTTCAATTGAGTGGCGCAGCCAGCATTAAAGCCAAAGCGTGGCTTGGCCCCATCCTTATTGAGCGCGCGTGGCAAAGCAGCCTGGCCAGTGGCGCGGTGGGCGTTAAGCCGTGGTCATGGGCAGACACTCATCCGGTGGCACGCCTAAAAATACCCTCAGCAGACAAAAACTTGCTGGTGCTGGCGGGTGATTCTGGTAACGCTTTGGCCTTTGGCCCAGGACACACACTCGCGTCGGCTGAGCTAGGCGAGGAGGGCGTGTCGGTGATTGGCGGCCATAGAGATACGCACTTTGCTTTTTTGCGAACGGTTCAACCCGGTAGTGATGTTGTGCTGGAGACTGTGGATGGCGCTAGCAAGATTTACCGAATCAAAAGCCGCCGGATTGTTGATGCGCTGCAAGATGAGCTAACGTTTGATAGCGCTTCTTCCGCGCTGTGGCTGGTAACTTGTTACCCGTTCGATGCTCTTTTACCCGGGGGGAGTTTACGCTACGTGGTTGAGGCTGTTGCTGTCGATGCCTAATTAGGCGGTAGCTTTTTTCAAGGCAGTAATAACCGCACGGTATATTTGCTTCAGACAGGCAATTTTTTGCCTTTTGAAATTGTATTCCTGTGCTAGAATTCCGCCCTCTCAAAAGCGCGGTACATTAGAGCTGCGCTACTCATGTGGCCTTTGGTAAGGGCCACCACTGAAACTAAGGAAAGCTCATGCCTGTTATTACTCTGCCTGACGGTAGTCAGCGCTCATTTGAAAACCCCGTTTCTGTTCACGACGTTGCCGCTGATATTGGCCCTGGCCTTGCGAAGGCTGCTTTGGCTGGTGTGGTTGATGGGCAGGAAGTGGATACTTCCCATGTTCTCAATAGCGATGCCTCACTAGCAATCGTCACTGATCGCGATGATGCCGGTTTGGGGGTTATTCGCCATTCAACCGCGCACCTTTTGGCAATGGCCACACAAGATTTATTCCCGGGTATTCAAGTCACGATTGGTCCTGTGATTGAAGACGGTTTTTATTATGACTTCGCAACAGACCATAATTTTACGCCAGAAGATCTCGAAAAAATTGAAAAGCGCATGGGCGAGCTGGTGGCTGAGAATATTCCCGTGCAACGTTTGGTGATCTCTCGCGAAAAAGCGATAGAGCACTTCGGCAAAATTGGCGAAGAGTACAAAGTCGAAATTATTAAAGACTTGCCCGAAGGCGAAGAGATTTCTGTTTATAAGCAGGGCGATTGGGGTGACCTCTGTCGCGGCCCCCACGTGCCTAGCACTGGAAAACTTCAGGCGTTTAAGTTGACCAAGGTGGCGGGCGCCTATTGGCGCGGTGATTCCAACAATCAAATGCTGCAACGCATCTATGGCACGGCGTGGGCCAACAAAAAACAGTTAAAGCAGTACCTACGCAGGATTGAAGAAGCGGAGAAGCGCGATCACCGCAAAATTGCCAAGAAGCTTGATCTGTTCCACACCCAGGAAGAAGCGCCCGGTATGGTGTTTTGGCATCCTGCAGGTTGGAGCATCTATCAAACCATTGAACAGTACATGCGCGAGAAGCAGCGCTTGAATGGCTATCGCGAGATCAAAACGCCTCAGCTTGTGGATATTTCGCTGTGGGAAAAGTCTGGCCACGCCGACAAGTTTGCCGAAGGCATGTTCACGCTGAAGTCTGACGAGCGCGACGTAGCGGTTAAGCCGATGAATTGCCCCTGTCACGTGCAGGTTTTCAATCAAGGCCTGAAGTCCTATCGCGATCTGCCATTGCGATTAGCTGAATTTGGTTCCTGTCATCGGAACGAACCCTCGGGTTCATTGCACGGCATTATGCGCGTGCGCGGCTTTACGCAGGATGACGCGCATATCTTTTGCACCGAAGCGCAGATCCAGTCAGAGGTATCGACCTTTATTGATTTTCTACACGAGGTGTATGCCGATTTCGGTTTCAGTGAGGTCATCTATCGATTGTCGACGCGCCCCGAGCAACGCGTGGGCTCTGAAGAAGATTGGGATCGGGCAGAGAAGGCTCTCGCTGATGCGCTAGACGCTCAAGGTCTCCCCTGGGAAGTTCTGCCTGGAGAGGGCGCATTCTACGGCCCTAAAATCGAGTTCTCGCTGAAGGATTGTATTGGTCGGGTGTGGCAATTGGGCACCATTCAGGTCGATTTTTCTATGCCGGGGCGTCTCGATGCGCAATATGTGTCTGAAGACGGTTCCAGGCAGGTACCCGTGATGCTTCACCGTGCGATCCTTGGGTCTTTTGAGCGATTTATTGGGATTTTGATCGAGCATTACGAAGGCATATTCCCCACCTGGCTGGCCCCAACTCAGGCCGCTGTGCTCAATATCACCGACAAACACTCCGAATATGCCCTCAAAGTGGAAGAATCCTTGAAAAACAAAGGGTTTCGGGTGGTTTCGGACTTGAGAAATGAAAAAATCGGCTTTAAAATCCGCGAGCACACAATTTCGAAGGTTCCGTACCTGTTAGTGGTAGGGGACAAAGAAGTAGAAACACAGACTGTGGCCGTGCGTGCCCGTCGTGGTGAGGATCTGGGTTCTATGGATCTTGAGGCGTTTACCGCCCATCTCACAAACGATGTAGCATTGCTCGGCCGTATTGCGTTGGGAGAAGAAGTGGAGAGTCACGATTAAGAAAGAAAGCGGCAAGAACAGCAAGAAGGCGATTATCAATGAGCAGATCACGGCCGACCCCGTGCGTCTGGTGGGTGCAGAAGGTGAGCAGGTAGGCGTTGTGCCGCTCAGCGAAGCCCTGGCCGCAGCCGAGGCTGCGAGCATGGATTTGGTGCTAATCGCAGATTCAGACCCTGCCGTTTGTAAAGTGATGGATTACGGCAAGCACGTTTTCGAAGCCAAAAAGCAAAAGTCTGCGCAGAAGAAAAAGCAGAAGCGAACACAAGTTAAAGAAATGAAGTTTCGTCCAGGGACGGAAGACGGAGACTACCAGGTAAAACTACGCAACCTGACACGTTTCCTAGAAAATGGCGATAAGGCCAAAGTCACACTGCGTTTTCGCGGTCGTGAAATGGCTCACCAGGAAATTGGCATGGAGCTACTCAAACGAGTAGAAGCTGATCTGGCCGAGTTGGGCGCCGTCGAGCAATTTCCAAAAATGGAAGGTCGACAGCTCACTATGGTTATCGCACCTAAGAAGAAGAACTAACGGCCTGTGAATGCCCTAGTTTCTTTATTTATTATTACTCAAATGCGGAGTATTTGATTATGCCAAAAGCAAAAGTTCACAGCGGTGCTGCCAAGCGTTTTAAAAAGACGGCTGGTGGCTATAAGCGCAAAAGCGCCCACAAGAGTCACATCCTGACCAAGATGACCACCAAGCGTAAGCGTCAGCTGCGCGGTACGTCGTTGATCCATAAGAACGATGAAGTTCTTATCGATCGTCTGATGCGTGCCAAGTAACCGGTCTATTACACTTTAAAGGAGAAGACTTATGCCTCGCGTAAAACGTGGTGTGGTGGCGCATCGTCGTCATAAAAAAATTCTGAAGCAGGCCAAGGGTTACTACGGTGCCCGTAGCCGTGTGTTTCGGGTAGCAAAGCAAGCGGTTACTAAGGCAGGCCAATATGCCTACCGCGATCGCCGTCAGCGCAAGCGTCAGTTTCGCGCTTTGTGGATCACGCGCATTAATGCCCAGTCGCGTGCCAACGGTTTAAGCTATAGCCGCCTGATCAATGGGTTGAAGAAAGCCGATATCGGTTTGGATCGTCGCGTACTTGCCGATCTAGCCGTACACGATAAGCCGGCTTTTGCAGCGATCGTGGAGCAAGCGAAAGCCGCACTGGCTTAAGCCCACCCCCTACCGCTGATGTTTGGCGGTTCGCTGGCTACATGTTTACACAGAAGGGAAAGGGCTCCGCTCTTTCCCTTCTTTTGTTTTTGGCTGGACGAAGTTGTGATAGTGGGATCGTCGCTCGAAATAGGCAAGTCACCTATCCCGAGCTACCACCGCGCTTCGCATTACTGTTCGCCCAGCGTGGTTGATCAGCGGTGTTACTACGTAGTGACAATGGCAGCGCTGACCAGAAGATTTGTGCTTGCCAGACCGTGACGCGCATGGACGCGCGCCCCGAGCCCCCATGGATGGGTTTACGGCGTGTCTGGCAAGCACAAATCTTCTGGTTAGTGCGGTGAGAATGGCAATACCTATAATCTGACTGAGTAAACAGAGACTCTGTAAATGGAAAACTTAGAACCATTAGCCAATGAAGCAAAGGCTGCAATCGCCGCCGCCGAAGACGCCGCAACGCTTGAGCAGCTGCGCGTTGATTACCTTGGCAAAAAAGGCCAGATCACCAGCTTGCTGAAAGGTCTTGGCAAACTACCCGCTGAAGAAAAGCCGGCCGCCGGCGCCAAGATCAACGTCGTAAAGCAGGAGCTGCAGGATTTGATCGGCGAGCGCAAATCCGCGATGGAAGCATCCAAGGTCGCCGAGCAGTTGGCGCAGGAGACGATCGATGTCACTTTGCCCGGCCGCGGCCAGACCACCGGCGGCATCCACCCCGTTACTCGCACCATCGAGCGCATAGAAGATTTCTTTTCTTCGATTGGCTTCGATGTGGTGGAAGGCCCTGAGATCGAAGACGATTATCACAACTTCGAGGCGCTAAATATTCCC
>JBGCFE010000266.1:0-19604 GCA_045106775.1 Halioglobus sp. | reverse complement strand
AAACGGTAGGTTGTTGCAACGTAAGTCGCTTAGATAGAGTGGGGGGGGCACGATAGCCCCGCCCCTATTTCTTTTTCTTGTTGTGCGATGCTGGCTTTTTGCGTTGCGATTTAGCCGCGTTTAAGCGGGATATTTGCATCCGCTTACCGCTGATCCACACGCCTTTAAGATGCTTAAACAATTCTTTGGGCATGCCTTCAGGAAGGTCTACCGTGCTGTGATCATCATTGATAATGATGCGGCCAATGTGTTCGCTGTCCAGCTCCGCCTCGTTGCTAATGGCACCGACAATATTGGCCGGTTTTACCCCGTCATCATGGCCTACTTCGATACGAAAGCGTTCCAGGCCTTCATCGGGGGCATCAGTATCCGGTTTACGTTTTGATTTGGCGACACGTGGCTTCTCGGGTTTCTCTCGATGGCCTTTTTCTTTGGTGTTTTTGGTCTCTCTTGAATCTCTACTTTCTTTTTTATCGCGACGTTCTTTTTCGGGCTTTTCCTTTTTTGCTTTCGATGGTCTGGCAATAAGCGGCTTGTCGCCTTGCGCAAGGTCGGCCAAGGCTGCCGCTATCTCGATAACCGGTACGCCTTCTTCTGCCTGATACTGCTCAATGATATTGCGGTAGATAGAAAGATCGCGGCTGGCGAGTGACTCTGTAATACGTGTTTTAAAGCGCGCAGTGCGTTTGTCGGTAACCTCATCAGCAGAGGGTAGTTCCATTTTTTCAATTTGCTTGCCGGTCGCTTTCTCGATGGCTTTCAACAAACGTCTTTCACGATTTGCGGCAAACAAAATTGCCTCACCACTTCTGCCTGCGCGGCCTGTGCGGCCTATGCGGTGAATGTAGGCTTCTACATCGTAAGGAATGTCGTAGTTGATGACGTGGCTGATGCGCGAAACATCCAGGCCGCGTGCTGCAACGTCGGTAGCCACCAAAATATCAAAGCGACCAGAACGCAGCTTATCAATGGTCGCTTCACGTTGCTTTTGCGCGATATCGCCGTTCAATGCGGCAGTAGCGTAGCCTCGTGCAGCAAGCTTATCGGCGAGTTCGGAGGTAGCGATACGCGTGCGTACAAAAATGATGATCCCATCGAAATCTTCCACTTCCAAAATGCGGGTAAGCGCATCCAGCTTGTGTACGCCCGCCATCATCCAAACGCGTTGGCGGATATTTTCATTGGAAACCGAGGCAACTTTTATTGTTACTTCTGTGGGGTCCTTCAAATGATTTTTAGCAATACGCCGAATTTGGTCGGGCATTGTTGCCGAGAAGAGAGCGATTTGGCGCTCACTAGGCGTTTGCTCGAGAATCCATTCCACATCGTCGATGAAACCCATGCGTAACATTTCATCAGCTTCGTCTAGCACCAGTGTAGAAAGCGAGCCTAGTTTCAGCGTGCCCTTGCGCATGTGGTCCATTACTCGGCCGGGCGTTCCTACTACAACCTGCACGCCGCGCTTTAGCTGACGCAACTGTCCGCCGTAATCGGTGCCTCCATAAATCGGCACTACGTGGAATTCGTCCATATGCTTGGCGTACTTTTGAAAGGCTTCTGCCACCTGAATAGCCAGTTCACGCGTGGGCGTAAGCACCAGTACCTGGGGTTGGCCTTTGGCTTTTTTTAGCTTGGCTAAAATGGGCAGTGCAAAGGCTGCAGTCTTACCGGTGCCAGTTTGTGCCTGGCCTACGATATCGCAGCCGGTGAGCATAAGAGGAATAGTCTGGGCCTGAATCGCAGAGGGTGTTTCATACCCAACGTCGACTAGCGCTTTGCTCAGTGAATCGGGGAGGCCTAAGTCAGCAAAGCTACTGATGTTGGAGTCTGTGGGCATGGGTGCCTCGGTGAGATGGTGCTACATAAATGAGGCGGGGAGTATACAGAAATAAACGGCGCCTAACGGGCAATTGGCGTAAAGTCACAGATATTACCTTTTCATGCAAAATCGCAAAAATGGAGACTTTCTGCCATGGAATACACCACCAGACACGATGTTCAGGCGCAACGCTATGAGGTGAGCCTTGAGGATGGCCATATGGCGTGGGTCTCTTACAGCAATCTCGAGGACGGTGTAATCGCATTGGACTACTCAGAAGTACCCGGCGCCCTGCGCGGTAAAGGTTATGGTGCGATCATGATGGAGAATGTGCTGGCTGCGATTGACGCCGAAAACAAGCAAGTAGTGCCTATCTGTGGATATACCAAACACTACATCAATCGCCACGAACAGTGGTTGCACCTACTACATGAGTCTGCCCGGTAAATCACCTACAGATATTGTGGTGTAGGCGTTATCACGATACTCTGCGGCCCGTAAATCATAATAATCCATCTGCTCTCTCTACCGTCCATAACACGTTATAAGCATCTCTGAGAGAAGCAGCGCAATCGATAAAAATTCTGAAAAATCACAAGCTGAGGAATAGCTATGACCCGCAAAACTAGGGCTTCACTACAATTTGCGTCACTAATGAGTATTGGGCTGATTGGCACCGCTGCCACCGCTCAACCTATGTTGGAGGAAGTCATCGTGACGGCCACCAAGCGTGCGCAGGGTATGCAAGACGTGCCTATCGCGCTGTCCGTGATGAACAGCCAAAAAATTACTGACCAGGGTATTGGCACGCTGGAAGACATGGCCGTGTTCATGCCCAACGTACACATTGCGGAGGGTGGCGCGGGTGATTCCTTGTTTATTCGTGGTGTGGGTTCTGGCATCAACTATGGTTTCGAACAATCGGTAGGTACCTTTATAGACGGTGTTTATTTTGGCCGCGGTCAGGCTTCGCGTAGCGCGTTTCTTGATATTGCCCGCGTTGAAATCTTGAAGGGCCCGCAAAGTACGCTGTTTGGTAAAAACACGGTTGCTGGCGCTATCAGCATTACTACTGCGCGGCCCGGTGATGAGTTTGAGGGCAGTGTTGAACTTACCGCAGAACCTGAGTTTGATGGTTTAGGTGGAACGTTCACTGTTTCTGGGCCAATTACGGACAACTTTGGCGCTCGGTTCGTGGCAAAGTACGATGAAACTGACGGCTACATGAAAAATACCTTTCTTAATAGAGACGAGCGTCAGGAAGAGAATAAAGTTGCCAGAATCGTACTTGATTGGGCGCCAACCGATACGCTGGATTTGAGCTTTAAGTTAGAGGCGGGTGAAACCGAAACAACCGGCCGACAAGATCTCATCAGTATTGCGACACCTTTCGCCATTGGCCGTTATCAGGCGGCTGATCCGAATTTTAGCGCTTCATTCGGCTACGATAAATCCAGTGCAAACATCGATGGCCTCTCGGGTGGCGATCAGTTCCACGATAGTGAATGGATAATTTCGACATTAACCGCCGAGTGGGATATTGGCGAGTTCACATTAAAGTCGATAACAGGTTATGTTGATTACGAGTTTCTCAACTACCTGGATTCAGACTATGGCCCTCTACAGTTTCTTGCGCGTGGCCGAGATGAGTCACATGAGCAGTTCACGCAGGAATTCTTGTTGTCATCACCCACCGGTGAAACGATTGAGTATTTAGCGGGAATTTATTATCAGGACGAAACTCTAGACCACACATCAGTCACCGATGTGTTTTTGGGTGCCGCTGGTATCGGAGGGGGGGAGTTTGATCCGGTGACGCGTCGCTACTTAGGCGGCGGTGCGTTCGATGCATCTGGGTATGGCATATTTAATCAAGACTCTACTACGCTGTCTGGCTTTGTGCAGACAACGTTCAACGTATCCGAAACATTTCGTGTGATAGCGGGCCTACGGTATTCGATTGACGATAAGAAGTTCGATAAGGAAAATTTTATTGCCCAGCCGCTTACCGAAATACGCGATACCGGCTTGGCCGGCCAGTATGACGTCATATTGAATTTCGCAACAGATAACACCTTCCGCGATGGCACTGCAACACGTTGCCCGGGCCTTACCTACGATTGCGTAACTATTCCGTTTGAAACTGATCGCAGCCAGTCCAACACGACAGGTGATATAACACTCCAGTGGGATGCGTCTGAAGAAGCCATGATCTATTTTAAAGTGGGTAATGGCTATAAGGCCTTTGGCTATGATCAGGGCAATGGTCGTGGTTTGTTTGAAGCGCAGGCCTATAACCAGGAAGAAGTTCTGGCATTCGAGCTGGGCTCCAAAATGGATTTACTCGATGGCCGTGCACGTTTAAATATGGCGTTGTTCTACAGCGAATTTGAAGATCTACAGGTAAGCACTTTCGATGGCAACGCAGGCTTTGTAGTGGGTAACGCGGCGGAGAGTGAGGTCTATGGTCTTGAGGTAGATGGCACGATCGCACTAACAGAAGAAATTACTGTTATTGCTGCTTTGGCGTACCTGGATGCGAGTTATTCCTCGTTCCCCAACGCTGCCTGTAACGAACCACAAGTGGTTGCGTTTATAGCCGCCGGTGGAACACGTAACACCTGTGTTCAGGATATTTCTGGTGAGCCCCTGCAGTTCTCTCCCGAGTACTCCGGTAGCTTGGCAATTGAATACTTCACATCAGTCACTGATAACCTCGACATGCGATTATCTGGCGATGTGAACTTTTCAGATGACTACAATGTTGCCAACGACCTTGACCCCGTGCTTGATCAAGAAGCCTTTGCCAAGTTCAACGCGCGTATTGAGTTGGCCAGCTCTGACGGTATGTGGAGTATTGCGTTGTTAGGCAAAAACCTGACAGACAAGAAAACCACCACCTGGGGTAACGATGTGCCACTGGCGAGCCAAGGCTTTGGCGAAACCTACTTTCAGCACATTGATGCACCGCGTAGCTACCAGATACAGGCACGCTATAACTTCTAGCCTAGTCTGTTAAAGAGCCTCAGAGCGGGATACAGTTTTCGTTCTGGGGCTTTTTTTTGTTCCGTTTTTCGAATTTATTCAAATCGAGATAAATAGGGTGACTGATTTTTTCGTGCAACTGTTCTCTTGCTTGGAATACTGGGTGCTGCTGCCTGTACCGTTGTTGGCGATAACGATAAGAAATCATTGCATGAGCTGCCACCAGTATTTGAAGTTGGCGACGCGCCCTGAAGCCTATAGCAACCTGGATATTATTCGCGCCGTGCAAAATTCTGGTTACCCGGTTTCAAATGCTGTTGTGTTGTTTGGTCAATCACAGGGCGCTTGCCAAAGCCATCGATACAACGTGTTATGCGCAACTGAAGGAGTATGTCACACGCGAGCGCCTTACTTACAATCAAGCCTTTGTTGTGTCGCCAACGCACCGGCTTGAAAAGGCGTTTGAAAGAATGGAATACCCAACGATGAAGTTTCCAATGCCTGTCTTTTTGGGCACTGGCGGAAAGGACATAGATGCTCCGGTACGTATGCAACAGGCGTTTGTGCGTGATGCCTGCCATGCGGGTTCGGTTGTGCAAGCACAGTTCTATCCGGCTGGTACGCACGGCAGCGTGGTCAATGGCTCAACACCGGAGTCCTCAGCTTTTGTTAAAGCGGTATTCTCCGGCAAGCAGCTAAAGGGGAATTGCGATAGCTTGCCCTATTAGCAGCTGCGCTATTTCCTCATTCCTCTAGCATGATGAAGTCATACCGGCTTGCCGAGATGACTTGGGTGAGGTTATTCACCTGTACGCTGACCATTTTCCCTCCAGCACCGGCGGTTTTCAGCTTAAATGGCACTGAACTTTTAAAGGGAATCCAGGGTACAGTGGTTAGTGGATCCGTTCCCTCTGCTGCACGGTAGTGCGTGGCGCCGGTTGCGGTCAGTTTCAATGTAACGTTCCTGGATGTGGTGGTCTGTGCGTCGTTGTTGATAACCATCTTATGGAGGACGGCGGGCTTGGCGTTTGACGGGATCTTGCGTGGTATGTGGGACGTACGCGGTACTGAACTCTCAGTTGCCCTTGGCTTTTCAGCGGCGAAAGCAGTGCCGGCGAGCGTGTTCGCTGTGATAAAGGCTATCGCTAGGGTTCCGAGGCGGATGCTGTTTGTTTTGAGAACGTATTTCATAGTGTGCTCCTTGGTTTTGATTCACCTTAGAGCTGCCGCCTCTTGCCTCCAATCCCGCGAATTGGGGATAAGCTGCTGATTCTAAATGTGAGGCTGAGGATTTTTCAGTGATTCAACGAGCGCCGCATTCTCCATCGGTTTGCCGAGCAAGAATCCCTGCATATCATGACAACCCCTGTGTGCCAAAAACAAATGCTGTACTTCGTGCTCAACACCTTCTGCTACAACCGGAATGTCCAGCGAGTGAGCCAACGACAGAACGGCGCTTACAATGGCGGCGTCTTCGTTTCGATCAGGCAGGCCGCTCACAAAAGAACGATCGATCTTAAGCCGACCGATGCGGAAGCGCTTAAGCAGTGATAAAGACGATTGTCCTGTTCCAAAATCATCTAATGTTATACAAAGGCCCAGCCCTGCCAGTTGCTGAATGTTGTTGCGAGCCTCGGGGGTATCTGCCAACAGTGCGGTTTCGGTAATCTCAAGTTCCAGTTGCTGCATGGGTACAGTGGTTTTAGACAGCCTTTCTATAAGCCAATTGATAAATGCTGAGTCCTCTACCTGTGTGGGCGACAAGTTGAGTGCCACTCGAAAATCATCAGGTAGGTCTGTGTAGGCGGTTTCGAACCACTGCAACACGGTGTCGAACTGGAAGTGCCCTATATCTGCCATGAGTCCGCTTTTCTCTGCGAATGGGATGAACTCGGCCGGAGATATCCAGCCGCGCACTGGGTGTCGCCAGCGGATCAGTGCTTCTGCACCAACGGCCGTTCTATCTTCACAACTGAAAACAGCCTGATAGTGCATCTCAAGCTGATGGTTCTCTAAGGCGTAGCGCATCTCAGCTTCAAAGGACAGCGAGTCGATGGTGTTGTCGGATGCTTCGAAGCGGCTGAACCCCGACCTTCCTCTGCGCTTGGCAAGGTACATCGCGTCATCAGCATAGCGAATGAGTGCGTCGGCATGTTGCGCATCCTGCGGATAGAAAGCGATACCAATGCTAACGCCTATATTAAATTGTTGCCCATTGTGTCGAATGGGAGAAGCAAGTGCGTCTATGATTCGCTGGGCGATTGTGTCGGCGACCTGTCCGGTTCCTACTTTCCCAAGTAACAGCGTAAATTCGTCACCCCCCACTCGCGAGATGGAGTCTATTGCACGCTCGCGCGAGTGCCGCTTTAAGTTTGATTGCCTGATAGTGCTCTTCAACCGCTCTGCTACCACCTGCAGCACTTGATCACCTGCGGCGTGACCGAGGCTGTCGTTAACACGCTTGAAACCATTGAGGTCAAGAAAGAACAAGGCCGCTTCATGCTCCTCTTTCTGCGCTGTTTGAATCTCTCGCTCTAACATATCCTCAAAAGCGCGGCGATTAGGCAGGCTGGTGAGTGAGTCGTGGCGCGCCTCTCGCTGAATAAGTTCAGCGGTGCGTTCGCGCTCAGCAATATGTCCTAACTGAATGGCAATTTGTTGCAGTAGCCAGCCTTGTGATTGATCTGGGTCCTGTGGGGTGTTGGTACTGATTTCAAGCACGCCCACCACGCTTTTTCCGTCTTTTACTGGGTACCAGGCGGTCTGACTTGGGCCATTCGTTTTACGCGACATAGATCGCTCGCCGGTTCTTATCGCCCTTGCAAGCAAGGGCGTGCTGTGGACTCGTGTTTGAATTGGAATGTTACAGATCGGTTGGGTGGGGTCGGTTCGATCTCGCGTGTCCCAAAAACTGATAGAAGAAACCCAATCCAGTTTCCCCATGTGTTCAAGTAGTCGGCGCGCACCGGTCTTTAGCTTTGTCTCGCCACTTGCCAGCATAGCCGTATCGATGAGCAAGCGGTGCACCAGTGCTTTTTTTTCCAAAAGCGCTACGGATTCATCGACACTTTGCGCCAGTGATTCGTGATGTGAAATCCATATCCCGGACAGTATTGCAGCAACGAATACGCCAAGCGCCAAAATGATGCCAGATAGTTGCCTTTCGACTTCTGGTGACAAAGCCACTGTTTCAAGAAAAGGTGTATCAGGGTAAAAAAAGAATAGAGCGGGCATGGCTGAGGCGATTAATCCCCAGCCCCATAGATCCTGTCGTCCCACACAGACCGCCCCGGCCAGTGGCATTAACATATACCAGGAAAGCATGCTCGAACCATGCTCCCCAAGCAGCATGACTGACGTGGTGCATATGCCAAAGAGCGCGGCGCACGCGATGCGCCCTATGAGCACAAGCCTGAGGCTTTGTTGTAGCCAGTAAATCGTTATAGTCCAGATAGCGAACGACGCCGAATAAACTAGAGCAAAAGCTGGCGTTGCGATCGTTGACCAAAATATGCCAAGGGGAATACACAGTATTAGCGCTGTGAGCATGAGGCTGTTTAGCACTCTTACCTGGCGCAGCAGGCGCGCGTCTGTGGTCCGCGGGTCCAGACCGCATTCGAGAAAAGCAGTAAATCGCGCCGCCCAGCCGTTGCCGGTTTGAGTAGGTGGTATCGCTGTAAAAAGCCGCGAGGGGCTTATATCGTTGGACACAGGCGCACAGATTTTCTCTATTTGGGTTATCCCCTGTTAGCGGCCACCACAGTGAAATCTTTAGCTAGTCATTTTCCGCTATCCTACGACGTTATGCCCTCTGTTAGTCATGCATTTAACGACAATGTCTTTCTTCTCGTCGCGAACATCCCACGCCCGTCCTGCACTTCCAAGCAGCATGCCAACCACAGCACCCGCGACCGCCCCTTCTACGCCTTCTTCTGCGCCTGCAAGAGCGCCGATGAATGCACCAGCAGCTCCTTCTGTTCTCACATCGCCGTTTAAGTACTGACGCTGTTCGGAAAGGGATTGGCAGCTTGCTAAGTCAGTTGAGTAGCTATCCTTCTGGATGCCATCAACAATGGGTTGATAATTACCGCCACTGCCGGCGCAGCCGACCGTAAGCATGCAGGTTGTTGCCAATGAAATGGTTGCCAAATACGTTTTCATACCTTTCTCCTTCTGAGTGAATGACTAATGTTCTTTTAGCCGACGGGAAAAGTATTGCTTACACTGCGATGGCAGTCTGTATCGGAGTGTATCCGGGTCAAACTATGTGGACATTGCTGTGTGTGGTTGAGGGGTTAACGTGGTGAAATTGGTAGACGAATAGCGAAGAAAGCGCCTCCGAGCTCTTCCGATTGCCCCACGAACAGAGTGGCGTCTAACCATGCGGCCATTCTTACGGCTATCGCCAGGCCCATGCCATGGCCTGGCTTGCCCTGGCCGTTAGAGCCACGTTGGAAGGGCTTGAATATTTGCTCTTGTTCTTCATGCGGCACACCGGGACCGTTGTCATGCACCTCTACAACAACCTCATGTTTAGATTCGGCAGGTGAGTAGATCTTGACGAGAATATCCGTCGTGGTATGCAGAACGGCATTGTCCAAAAAGTTGTTAATGATCATCGACACGTAGCGGTGATCACTCTCTATAACAAGGTTTTCAGGTGGAAACGCGGTGTGCAGCTGTACTGTGCCTGTTTCTAGACTTTCAGTTAGCCGATGGGTGGTTTCGATCAGATCAAAAGCTGCGGATTCGAGGGGCGGCCTGTTCTCGTCCATTGCCGCATAGCGCAGCAGCGTTTCTACTAGCGATTCCATTTCTGTGAGGTCAGCGCTGATTCTGCGCAGATATTTTTCACGCTTCCTAGTGTCTGTAGCGCTACTTTCTTCCATAGCATCGAAACCAAACCTCAGTCTCGCCAGAGGCGTTTTCAGGTTGTGCGACACCGCAGCGCTGAGGAGTTTATTCTCCGCCAAAAGTTGCTCGATGCGCGCAGCCATGTCGTTAAAAGCCGCTTCAATGCTCTTAATCTGTGAGGCGCCGGTAGTATCAATACGATGATCTAAGTTGCCTTCGGCAAAATGCGCCGTGGCTCTTTTCAGCTCGCGCAGGCGCGCCACAAGTGGGTATGCCCACAGTGCAATGACGATTATCAGTACCAGATAAAAGCTCAAAGTGAGTAAGACGCTTAGCCATGATGTGCCGGTGGCTAATAGTTTCGGAGTAATTCGCAGAATTTTTTGGGTATTAGGTAAATAGTAATAAATCGAAACAGAATCTTCGTTTTCTAGCGTAACCGGCTGACCTTGTTTAAAGCCACGATCGAGGGAGTTGGGGAGTGCTAGCGCGTCACCATCCATTATTTCTGCAGTCAAACGGCTGAAAGCAACGGCGTGGTCTAACGAGGCGTTGGAAATTGCGTCTTGCGAGTCGAGGGTCCTGCTTAGTAGTGCTCCCGAAGCCTCATAGGCGGCCAGTTCGGCTACAGGCCCACCTTCACTTGCCTGCAGTTGAACATAGACCCAATCGATAACCCATCCGGTTCCAAGCATTGCGATAAGTAGCACCGCTATCAAATTGAGTGACAAGCGGCGCATGCTTAAACGCCCCAAGCATTGCTAGAAAACAGGTAACCCTTGCCGCGTATCGTCTTAATTTTCTGCGGGGGACTGGTGCCATCGTTTAACTTTTTCCGCAGGCGAGATATGCGCAGATCTATCGATCTATCCAAACCGTCATAGTCTAGCCCACGTAACTCGTTGAGTAGGTCATCTCTACTGAGAATTTCTCCCGGTTGTGACGCGAGCTGCCATAGTATGTCAAATTCATTATCGCTAAGCGCAAGTAGCTCGCCGTTGACAGTGACTTCCCGTGACTTTGCATCGATGAAAAATCCACCGTAGGTTCTTTGTAGCTGCTCGGTGTCTTGCCCTCTTCGCAAGAGCGCATGAATGCGAGCGAGTAATACCCTTGGCCGAACCGGCTTTGTCAGGTAGTCGTCGGCCCCAAACTCCAGGCCCAAGATTTCATCGGTTTCATCGGCGCAGGCCGTGAGCATGAGTATTGGGTTGTAGAAAAACTCTCGCGCAGTTGCGCACACCTTTAGCCCGCTCATTACCGGCAGCATGACATCCAGCACAACCAAATCTGGACTATCGCTTTTGATAAGTTCAAGCGCTGTGTCGCCCTGGTTTGCAACGCTGACTTCAAAGCCGTGCTCAATCAGGTAGTCGCTTATCCATTGCGCCAGCGAGGCGTCATCTTCAACAACCAGAATGTGCGCTTTTTCTTCTGCCAACTAGAATAGCCTCCAGCCACTTCTGCGCTTTCGCTGCTTGTACACCCACGCTACGTCTACCATCACGTCAGCAACGGATTCTCCAGATGCTTTAATCTGCAAATCAAACTGTGTTTGCTGATTGTCGCGAAATGCCAGCTGATGAGCGGTGCGCTCAGAGCCACGCCAGCACACGACAGGTGTTCTTAGCCTCTCTTGTACTAAGCAGTATTCATCAGAGCTATTCACCTGCCAAGTAAAAAGCAGTGTTTGATAACATTCTTGACCCTGGTGTAGCGCAACACACTGGCCAGGTTTAACGTGCAGCCAATTTTCACGCGCTGGGCCATCGTTTTGTGTGTAACCCTTTTGCGCCAAACATGTCAATATAATCAGCATTGCTCGTGAGCAGCAAAAAGTCGGCGTCGTTTTTATTACCTTCATTTTCCTTATCTCCTGTCCGCTAAAAAACATAGTTGATGGAGTTAAAGAAAAAGACATCGGAATCCCTGTCTACCAGCGGACTGTCTGTAATCTCATCGGGAAACGCCGAATAGCGTAGTGCGCTGCGAAAAACCCAATCCTCACTCATTGGGTAGGTAACACCCACCTCTCCGGTGAATGATAAGGCAGCGTCTGGTTTATAGGCAGAGAACTGCGTGGTGGCCTCTTCAGCGGTAATGCCATAGAGATACTGCATGGTTGTGTCTGAGCCATACTCTGTGCTGGCAACGGCGTGAAAGTTCCAGTTGCGGTACTGCCAACTTCTCCCTAAACGTAACGTAGCCGTGGCGCCATTGTCATCGTAGACATCGCTCACGATGCGAGCCTGCAAAATATAGTTGTCGAGGTACAGTGTTCCGCGCAGGCCTGCGCCTATGTAAAATGTGTTGCGCTCAAGTAACGCTTCGTTACGCTGTGCCTCACTAAAGCCAGAAACATTGACGTTGTTATCTTCAGATTCCGCCGTGCCCAGCGCGCTTGCTGCCAACAAATCCACTGACCATTTGGGTGTTTCAAACAGCGTGTAGCCAAGGTTTAATCCGTCGAACGAACCTTGGGCAGCCTCGACGAAAAATCCCTTATAGCGATACTCACCGGCCAGAGAGATACCGACGCTAAAATCTTCCAGATCATCTCTCTCTTTGTGGTCCCGAGCTATCTGGGCATAACTGAGGCTAACGCCCAATTCAAAGTAGCCGCCGTCATCTCGAAGCTCGTCGCCTCCCGGGCGCACGGCTGACGCGATGTCAGCTCCGTAACTGTTTAACGAAAAAAGACAAGCTAACACTCCTGATGTTCGCGCGAATTGCATAACAATCTCCATAAACGCTGTTTTACTAGAGCGCGTATTACAAACTGATTCCGCCTATTAGACTGTAACCAAGTCTTGCAGTATGTATCTAAGTGTATCTTGTTGATCAGTACACGCGAGATACCGTGTGACTGATGGAGTGAAAAATTCGTAGTCTTTGGTGCTGCCGACTCTTTTGTGTTGGTACATACTATGTTTGGGAATCACGATAGGTCTGGTTTTTACCATGCGTAGTGCGTTGTTTGCTAATTTCAACCGAGCAAAGCTTCTTTTCATAGTTGTCTTAACGGTCGTAGCCTTGGTTTCTGGCTGCGCATCCAGCCCCCCGGAGCCCGCCGAGGACAGAGCGGTGGGCAAGGCCGTGTGTGACACCTATATCATCCTCAGTATGTGCGTTGAAGATATTGATCTCGATGGCACCGTCGATATGGTCTATTTTACCGACACGCTGGAAGCGTTCATGTATCAGGACGGTAAGAAGTCGGAAGTAGAACAAGTGATGCCCTTTCATCGCTGCGCCGTACCTCTGAATGAAGGCATGCAAACTACGACCAATCGGATCTTAAATCGCGCCAACCTCACTTTTTCGCAAGAGCTGGATATCACCCGTAAGCTTCTCGCTAGCTATAGAGCGGCAAAACCCGAAATTGATGCCTGCAATGCGCGGTATGAAGATACTGAGCCCGCACAAGAGTCTTCACCGGACGAGTTTTCAGATTTTGAGCCGGATTGGGATGATGAGTTTTAGGCCCACGGTATTTGTGAGCTTCTATCGTTGTTCAGTGTTAGTTAGTTTGAAGTAGAATAGTGCCACCCCCTGGTGCGCATTGTGTTGTCTTCACAGGATGAGCAATTCAACCTGAGAGTGTTCAAGAGAGTTTTCACATGTTTAAAAAGCTAGTAAAAGCCGCTGTGCCGCTTGTGATAGTGGTGGTTGCCGTGCTCGTCGCGCGGGGAATGATTGGCTCTAGAGAGCAGCTCAAAGCCGGTGGTGAGCAGCGGATATTGCCTACCGTGCAGACGCTAGCAGTTCGCCTGGGTGATGTGCCTATCGCGCTCGAATCCCATGGTAATGTGACTGCCAATGTCGAACTTGATATGGCCAGCGAAGTCACTGGTCGTGTCATTTGGGTCGCGCCAAATTTTGAGCCAGGTGTGCGTTTTTCTGCAGACGAAGTACTGCTTCGCATCGACCCAGTGAACTACGAGTTGGCGCTCGCTGAAGCCGAGGCCTCGCTGGCCAGTGCCAAAACGGCGCTTGCAGACGCTAAAGCCTTACGGCAGCGCGCGTCCATTAACGAAGCGCAGTTGAACATCAAAGCGGTACAACACCGAATTACCAAGGCGAAACAAGATTTGGCCTACACCGAAGTACGCGCGCCCTTCGATGCTATTGTGGATAAGCAATTGGTGGAGATAGGGCAATTTGTTACCACTGGGCAGGGCGTAGCCCGTCTATTGAGCACAGACGCCGCGCATATTTCGCTGCCTTTTACAGCTGCCCAGGCCGGCTTTCTGGGTGAGCCTGCAGATGTACAGGCCATCGTTACGTCAACGCTAGGCGAAGAGCGGCGTGAATGGCGCGCGAAATTGTTGCGCGTTGAAGAACGAGTTGATGAGCAGGCGCGCATCGTACCGGTCGTTATTCAGGTTGATGCCCCTTACGATTTGACGCTCCACGATGCGCCTTTACCACTGGGTCTCTTTGTGGAGGCCTCCGTGTCCGGGCGGCCCATTTCTTCAGCCGTCCGCCTGCCTAACTCGGTCTTACAGCAAGGTGATTCGATCTATGTCGTTAAAGACAATGAATTGCGGCGTAGAGAAGTGTCTATCATTCATCGGCAGGGCAACGATGTCGTGGTGAATGGTGGTTTAGAAAATGGAGATCACGTTGTGCTAACGCGGCTTGATGTCATGTTTGAGGGTTTAAAGGTCCAAACATTGAACGCTCAAAAAACTGATCAAGCGACTGCCAATAACGATGCCTGAATCTCGCTATCAAAATGAGGCCGGCATTATTGGCTGGATGGCATCTAACCCCATAGCAGCCAACTTATTGCTGGCGATAGCCCTGATCGCGGGCCTTCTGGCGATCAAAGATATCCGTAAAGAAGTATTCCCCAGCTTCCCGACAGAGATGTTCAGGGTCACAGTTCCCTATCCAGGTAGTTCGCCGGAAGAGGTAGAACAGGGCATATTAATCCGCATAGAAGAAGAGCTGCGCGATATTGTTGGTATTAAAGAGATTCGAAGCGAAGCGCGTGAAGGGCTTGGTGTTGTTACGGTAGTGATGGAAGCGGGCTCTGATGTCACTAAAGCGCTCAATCAGGCCAAGGTGCGTGTCGATAGCATACCTTCGTTCCCGCTAGATGCAGAGCGACCCGTTATTGAGGAAGTGCTCTATCGCGGCGGTGCCATGCGCGTGAGTGTTTATGGTGATCTCACCGAAATAGAATTGAAAGAACTCGCGGAGCAAACGCGTCAAGAAATTCTCAATCTCGGCGGCTTCAGTGAGATTCGTGAGTTGGGCAATCGGGCCTATGAGCTTTCCATTGAGATATCCAGTGCGGCCCTGCAGAAGTACGGGTTAGATTTCGATCAGGTTGTGAGCGCGGTGCAGAGTCGCTCGCGAGACTTACCCGGCGGCAGCATGCGCACAGAAAATGGCGGCATCAAGCTGCGCTCTGTATCACAGGCGTACACCGGCCAAGACTACGCTGCATTGAGTTTAATCACCCGTGCAGATGGCACATCAATCAAGCTTGGTGATGTTGCTCGCGTGGTCGATGGCTTCGAAGATCAGCCCGTGCTCAGTACGCTCAATGGCAGACGCGCCGTCAACTTGTTAGTCGATCGCGTTGGTGAGCAGGATGTTCTGCAAATGACGAGCACGCTTCGCGAGTACGTTGCACAAAAACAGGCGACGCTTGCTGATGGCGTTTTTATTGTCGCCTGGGAGGATGAGAGCACCATACTACGAGGCCGTATTGAACTAATGTTGCGCAACGCAGCTCAGGGCGCCGTACTTGTAGTATTGGCATTGGCATTGTTTCTGAACCTTACGCTTGCGTTATGGGTGATGGTTGGCGTGCCGTTTGCGGTACTAGGCACTTTGGCTACCGTACACTTTCTGGGCTTACCGGTTTCTATCAACGTACTGTCTGTTTTTGCGTTTATTCTGGTGCTGGGCATATTAGTCGATGACGGCATTATTACTGCCGAGAGCGCCTATGCGTATTTAGAGAACGAAAAACAGGGGCTACCCAGTATCGTGCGCGGTGTGCGTAGGGTTGCTACCGCAACAATCTTCGGTGGATTGACCACCATGATTGCTTTTTCGCCCACCTTTTTCTTAACCGAGGGCTTTGCGCGAATATTGTCGCAGATGGGCCCAGTGGTTATTTTGTGTATTTTGTTTTCGCTCATTGAAACCAAACTCATATTGCCCGCGCACTTGCGTCACCTGCGCGTCAACACCGACCCAGGGCCGGGCTTGCGTGGGATGTTAGAGCGTACTCAGCGCAAGTTTTCATCTGGCCTGACAGCGTTTGCCAATGGGCCCTATAAGCGGTTTCTGTTGCGCTGCATTGCTTACCGCTACATTACGCTGTCTGTGTTTGCCGCGATTCTTATTATTGCGGTAGCGCTAGTGCCTTCCAGCATTGTCAGGTTCGTATTTTTCCCCAGCGTGCCGTCTGATCAACTCTCTATCAATATTGAAATGCCGCAGGGCACGCCCTGGCAAAAAACGCACGAGTACGCGCAACGCGTAGAGCGTGCTACTCGCGTGATGAACGAGCGCTATTTGGAGGAAGCGAACACCGACATTGATGCCGTGCGGCAGCTAATGGTGGTGTCTGAAGATGACGTTAGCGCTCGTATCGATGTTGATCTGTTGCCGAGCGAAGAGCGTGATATCAGTTCTGTAACCATGGCTAAGTGGCTACGTGAGGAACTGGGCGCTCTTGAAGGCATTAGGTCACTAAAAATTGATGCTAAGGCGGGCCCGTCGGGCTCACCGCTAGAAGTGCAACTCAGCGGTGCTGGTCTGGAAGAGCTAAGAATGGCCTCTCAAGAATTTAAGCAATCGTTGACATTAATGAAGGGCGTTCAGGATGTCAGTGACAGTTTCAACGCAGGTGGTAGAGAGCTGGATATTCGTGTGACTGCCGAAGGCGAGGCGCTGGGCCTTGGTGATGTCGATCTAGCACGGCAGGTGCGGCAAGCCTTTTTCGGTGCGGAGGTGCAACGTGTGCAGCGCGGGCGCGAAGAGGTTCGCGTATATATTCGATTGCCTGCAGCAGAGCGCGAGAACCTCGGTGCATTGCAAAGTCTCTGGATTCGTCTGCCGGATGGTCGGCAGGTACCATTCTCGGTAGTGGGGGAAGCGCGGGAAATGACGGGCCTAAGCACGATCAATCGGCTGGATTACCATCGTGTAGTGACAATACAGGCCGACATTGACAAATCGTTGGTCGAGCCCGACAGGATCTTCGCGTTGTTAGAGAGTGATGTGCTGCCAGACCTGCTCGCGAAACATGCCGGCCTTGATTATAAGTTTGGCGGGCAGGCAGAAGAGCAAGCAGATACTTCATCATCTCTGCAGTCGGCTCTGATGATTGTCTTATTGCTGATTTTTGGCGCACTGGCTATTCCGTTGAAGAGTTACCTGGAGCCGCTGCTCATTATGTCGGTAATACCTTTCGGTATTGTCGGTGCCATTGTTGGGCATTGGCTAATGGGAATGGACCTTAGTGTTCTCTCGCTCATTGGTATCATCGGCCTGGTGGGCGTGGTGGTGAACGATAGCTTGGTGATGGTGGATTTTATTAACCACTATATTGATGAGGGGCACGACTGGCGCTCTGCAGTAGAAGAAGCTGGGCCTAAGCGCTTCCGTGCTGTTATCCTCACGTCCATAACGACTTTCCTTGGTCTGCTGCCTATTCAGCTGGAGACATCGTTGCAGTCAGAGTTTGTAAAGCCGATGGCAACATCGGTCGGCTTTGGCGTTCTTTTTGCTACATTGGTAACGTTGATTTTGGTTCCGGTTGTGTATTGCGTTGCGCAAGAGCTGGGAGAAAAGGCCCGTAATTTATAAAACAATAATGGAGCACGTGCATGAACAATATGACTAAGCCTACACAAGTTAATAGGAAACCGCTGGCAGTGTGTTTGGGTATGGCGCTTTCCACTAGCGCCTCTCTCACGTCCGCTCAGCAATTGGTGCTGGAAGAAATCATTGTGACGGCGCAAAAGCGCGAACAAAATATGATGGACGTGCCGGTAGCGTTAACGGCAGTCTCGCCTAAAGATCTAACGGCCTTTGGCGTGCGTGATACTGCTGATCTGACTAAGATCAGCCCATCCCTAACCTATGATCAGACAGGTTTGTCGCAAAACTCCGGCTTTCGCATTCGGGGTATTGGCACCGTAGTGTATTCGGTTAGCGCCGAAAACGCAGTTTCCGTTGTGATCGACGATGTGGCTACTACCCAGTCGGGGCAAGGTCTGGCCGATCTAACCGGAATTGAACGCGTTGAAATTTTGCGTGGCCCGCAGTCGACACTGTTCGGTCGCAACGCCTCCGCCGGCGTTATTAACGTGGTGACTTTTGGGCCCACCGAAGAGTTTGAATCGGACATTGAGCTCACACTCACCGACGACGATCAGCAAAAAGTGAGTGCATCGGTTTCAGGCCCAATCACTGACGATCTCGGTTATCGAGTTACCGGCTACTACGACGATATCGAAGGCTGGGTAGATAACCTGAACGGCGGTGACGATCTTGATGGCACCGAAAAGTGGGGCATTAATGGGCGTTTGGATTGGGACGTTTCAGACACGCTCACGCTGAGGTTCCAAGGCAAATACGATGACAGCGAAACAAGCTGTTGCTCGCCTGTGGTGAATTTTATTGAAGATGTAGATCAAGCCGTCGTTTTGACGGTGGTTCCTTTTACAACGGCAGCACCAGAAATTATTCCCTTCATTGATGGCAATAACACAACGGTCAGCGTAGACGATGTAACCGAAGTGTTAGCTGAAAACCTGCAACTGTCATTGAAGGCAGATTGGGAAGTGCTAGACCATAACCTCTTATCGATCACCGCCTATAACAATTGGGAGTTAAGTGAATTCAATGAGCTAGACAACACAGCTTTTGATTTCTTCAACTTTCCATTCGGTATAGGCACTATTTCTGATCCCTTTGGTACTGGCGGCGACCCGTTCACATTAGCCAGTGCTGGCGGCGTTGTTCAATTTAATCAGTTAGAAGTTGATTTCTTCTCGCAGGAATTCAGATTGATTTCGCCTGAGAACGAGTGGGGCAACTACATTGTTGGCCTGTACTACTCGCAAATGGATGCGGAGCGTCGTTTCGATCGCTACGCCCCCGGCCTGGGTGTTGTTGCTGGCTTAGATGCCCACGATCTTGAAGAGAATCAAAATATTTCTGCTTCCCTTTACGGCCAGTTTACGTGGAATATCGGTGATCGCTCCCGCGTGACTTTGGGCGGACGCTATCAATACGAAGAAATCGATTTTGATATTACCGCAGATGATTTTTACGGCGGCGGCCCCGATCAGCAAGCCAATTACGATGATGACGATACTACGCCACTGGGCAGTGCGTCGTTCCAGTATGATCTTACCGAAGAGTCGATGTTGTTCGCCCGTTATGCGCGCGGCCACAAAGGGCAGTTTTTTGATAACACCGACACGCGAGCGATCGAAGGCGGGTTAACTGCCGTGTCGCCGGAATCCTCAGATGCGTTTGAAATAGGCTACAAGGCGCGGCTTTTTGATAATCGTGTGCGCTTTGAGCTAGTTGGTTTTTATACGGTCTACGAAGAGTACCAGGCGCAGCAAACTATCATTACCGATGCCGGCGCGCTGATCTTTTCCACTGAAAACGTCGGTGAGTTAGAAACCCAAGGTATTGAGCTCGACACGACGGCGCTGATTGGCGAGAACTTAACCGTGCAATTAGGCGCAGCCTGGGTAGAGGCAACGATCAAAGAGTATGACAATGCCGAATGTTTCTTTGGCCAGACCGAAGCGCAAGGGTGTTTTGTGGGCGAAGATGGCTTGAGTACACAAGATTTGGCGGGCGAGGATTTGCAGAACTCACCCGACCTGAAGCTCAACATTGCCGGTACGTACATGTGGCCTGCCTCTGACACATTGCCCGGTGATGTTTTTGCCAC
>JBGCFE010000265.1:0-7422 GCA_045106775.1 Halioglobus sp. | reverse complement strand
GCCATCGTTTCCGTAAATAGCTGCATATACTGCTCTGCAACATGTGGCATGTGAAACTCAGCGCCGCGTTCTGCGGCTCTTTTTCCCATTGCCAACCTGCGTTCATCGTCTGCCAATAAGGCATTGATTTCTTTCGCCCATATTTCTGGTTTGTCCTCGTAGACAATGACCCCGTTGTCGTTGTGCTCGATCATTTCGCTAACATAACAACGATTAGACGCGATCACGGGGCGGCCTCTTGCGAGTAATTCCATCATCCCCCAATTGCCGCTGCCATGAAGCACCGGATACACGAACAAATCGATACTGTGAAGCAGGTCTGAGTACTGCTTGTAAGGGAGCTTTCCTGTGATGGTGAACAGGTTGGGATCTAACTTATGCTTGCGCAGTAGATGATCCAAATAGGTGACGGCCTTTTCCTTTCCATATTTTCGATCAAGGAAAATTCGCTCGTAACTATAGGTTGATGCATTTGCATCTCCAATAATGACAAAGTGAACAGAGGTTTGGTTTTTGATCATGTAGTCTGCGGTTGCAATGAAGCTGGCAAGGCCCTTGGCGGAGCTCAAGTCTCGCGCAGCAAACCCCACAGTTTTTTGCTCCGCATCGAAGGTGTACTCCGAAGGCTCACGTTGATGAATTCTTTCAGGCAGTATTCCTTCGAAGCGAGCCACAATGCGATCCTGCATGATTTCTGGAAAAAGAGAGCGCGCGTACTGCGTAGGAACAATAGTGACGTCGCTTTTGAGTACTTCATAGTACGAAAGCATCTGCATGTTTTTATCGGTGAGTCGCTGGCCTTCTGTTGGAGGGAACTGACGGTCCCATCCATGGTCTTGATAAGACGGGAATTCAATGTAGGTGATGATGGGAATATCAAATTCTTCGAAAAGAAAATGCGGTGCCCCCATAGTGCCGTGGGCAACTATCAAATCGATGCGCAGTCTTTTGAGCAGCTCTTGAAGATGTCGATGTAGTGCGATGCTGACCCTTCCGGCTCGTTCAGCCTTGCCGGAAAAGTAGTAACTGTTTTGTCCGACGATGTTTCCGTCTGGCGTTAGCGGCAGTAGGTTTTTGTATTTCGAAAGATTTTTGTCGCGATTGCCCGGTGTAGTCAGGTAGTACCCATTCGCCAGTTCGTTGTCATTGAGGTATTCGCAGAGGTCACTAAACTGAGCGGGGCACACCATGTGTACAAACAGGATATTGGGCTTACGGGCCTTCTTTTTCTTCATTGTGGCTCATTCCGAGGGCTTTAAATCACAGAATAGTCAATGGTATCAAAAACCTACCTTGGTTTTTGGTATTATATCCCGCTTCTGGAAACCGGAGTTGCATTACGCCGTATTCTACGGATACCCTGCCCATCAAAGGTGTTTTTTCCAGTATCGTGATACAGCCATAAGGCGGAGTTTGAGACGATTATGATAGCTAAAGTACAGGTTGCGCTGCTCGCGCTAATACTCTGTGTGATTTCGACGGCTAATGCCCATGACACGCCACGGATTAACGGTATTACCGATGATGGCCGGCGAGTGATCTTACGCAGTGATCACACGTGGGATTTTTTGGAGGTTACTCCAGGGGACCCAGAAACCAGCGCGGTACTCACGGTTCTTGAAATTACTGATTTGGAAGAGGCTTGTCGCTTAAAGCTACACCTGAAGAATAACCTCGATATTAAAATTACGCATTTGGTGCCTCGGTTCAATATCTACAACAATGAAGGTGTTTTGTTCGATACCGTTTCCAAGTCATTTTCCGGGCTTAAGCCAGGTAAAGATCTGTATACCAAAGTCCAGTTTTCGGGCGTTGGTTGTAGCCAGATCAGCAGGGTTCATCTGTTCTCAGCGTCTCGCTGTAGAATGGGCGATATCGACATCTGGAATGAAAAAGAAGGCCAGTGTCTTAGCCGTATCTATGTTGAGCCAACAGACTTAATCAACATTACCAAGTAAACTGTCTACTACATTGTTACTTGGGCGCCTTCACACGCTATGAAATTTGTATTGTCTACCTCGTTCAGTTCGGTTTCACACCTGACTGAGATTGCTCCTGTTGCCGATGACTGTGGATGGGACGCCATGTCCTTTTCAGATCACGTTGTTAATCCACAGGAAATTACTACGCCTTACCCTTACACCGACGACGGAAGCCGACGCTGGGAACCCTTCACGGATTGGCCAGACCCCTGGGTAATGATTGGCGCGCTAGCCACCATCACAAAACGCATTCGCTTTACGAATAATATTTTTGTGTTGCCAATGCGTAATCCGTTTTTGGTCGCCAAAGCGATCAGCACCGCGGCCATCGTGTCTAACAATCGCGTCACACCTGCCGTGGGTGTGGGATGGTCGTCTGATGAGTTCGCCTTGATGGGTGCTGAGTTTAAGACGCGCGGTAAACGCGCAGACGAGATGCTGGAAATAATGCGCCTGCTCTGGAGCGGCGAGATGGTGGAGTATCAGGGTGAACATTACCAGTTTGATGCGCTAGAGATGAATCCGGCGCCAACCGACTATATTCCTATTTGGGTGGGCGGGATTTCTAAACCTGCTATGCGCCGTGCTGCACGGTTGGCCGATGGTTGGGTTTCTGATTTACAAACCAGCGATGACATCATCGCTAGCATTGCGCAAATCAAGGAGTGGCGGCGCGAATATGGCCGAGACCACCTTCCTTTTGAAGTCATGGCAACGCCTAACGATGCTTGGGAACCTGATGGATACAAGCGTTTAGAAGATGCCGGCGTTACGCATATCCTAACGATGCCGTGGCCTTTCTACCATGGTGATACAGATGAGCTGGATAAAAAGATTGATGCCGTCAAGCGTTACGCTGATGACATCATCAGCGTGTGTTAAACCGTTTATCGTGAGGTGCGAGGCCGCCGGGCAGGCAGCCTCTGTCTAGGCAGCCAGAGGGGCTGTGTGAGACGCTTTCCAGGCATTGAGTAAGGGGCGAGTATCTCGCTGCCATGGGTGAAACCCTTCACGGTAGTATTCTTTGTAGGCAGGGTAAATGGCGCGCAGAATGCCGTCTTGTTTTCCAAACAAAAAACGCCATCCTTCTTTCCACAATGTGAGATTCCACAGTTTTTTGTCCCGGCGCAACATATGAACTACGCCGACCATCACATCTAACATCAGAAAAAACGTGGCTTGGCGCATCCCGCGCTTGCGCATTTTCTCTGTGCCACCGACGGCGCGATAGACATCAAACGCCACCGCCTTGTGCTCCATTTCCTCAGCGGCATGCCAATCCCACATCGCGCGCATTTGGTCGTCAACCGCGTCGATCATCTGGCTGTCATCGGCGAGTGCTGATTCGGCCATGATCGCCGTCATGTGCTCAAAGGCGGCGGTCGCTGCCAGGCGCTGCAGCGGCGACGTCACTTTTTGGGTGAAGGCGATGTTCCGGGCAAGCCTACCGTCGAGGTAGTCGAGATCGTAGCCGCGAGCGGCGCACAGGGTTTCGTTGTAGCGCTGGTGCTCTCTCCGGTGAAACCCCTCCTGGCCGCAGAAGCCTCGAATTTCCTCCTGCAGTTTAGGGTCGTCGATTTGGTCTGCAAAGTGCCTGACGCTGTCGATGAAGAATTTCTCGCCCAGCGGAAACGTCATGGACATGGCGTTGAACCAGGCAGTTTTAAAAGGGTGGCCTGCAAACCAATCGGTTGCCAGTGTGCTCGCGATGTCGTACTGATGATTTCGCGGCTCAACGGTTACGTCGTTAGGCGTATTGGAAAGTAGTGGCATGGTAAATACCCCGTCTTCAGTGGCTCACCAATAGTTTACGCGTTTTCATTGATGATGCTATCCCATGCCACCCCAGGCGCGGGGCATCTGCATATTCAGACGTTCCAGGCCGCCGTTAACTGCCAGTATCTCCCCCGTCACGTAGCTGGCTGCCGGTGTACATAAATAGAGGGCACCCAGCGCGATATCCTCTACCTCGCCAAGCCTGCCCATCGGTGTCAGATCGACCATGGTTTGCTCGATTTCCGGTGTCAGCACTGTGTTGAGTGCGTCTGTTTTGGTTGATCCTACGGCAATAGCATTCACGCGAACTTTCGGTGCAAATTCTTGAGCGAGCTCTTGCGTAAGGAGCGAAAGAGCGCCCTTGGCTGTTCCATAGGCCGCGAAGCAGGGCGTGGGTTTGTGTCCAGCGATACTGGAGATGTTAAGTATGTTGCCTGTGCCAGTGGTTTCGACCATCAGTGGTGCACAGATACGGGACATTTCGTAGGCCGTGCTCACGTTAAAACGGAATGCACTTTCAAACTCGCGTGCAGTGGTTTGCGACACCGGCTTTGGCGGAAAACCGCCCGCGTTATTGATGAGGATATCGATACGGCCAAACTCCGCCATCGCGCTATCGGCTAGCCTTTGCAGCTGCTCAAAATCCGTCACGTCAGTGGTTACTGTGAGTGCTTGCTGACCCATGGCTTGAATGTCAGCGGCAACTTGATCGAGGTCGCTCTGTGTTCTTGCGCCCAGCACAACATTGGCGCCCGCTTCAGCTAGCGCACGGGCGATGCCTGCGCCAATACCCTTGCCGGCTCCAGTGACTATGGCGACTTGCCCGTCTATTCTAAACTTGTCCATTAACGACATGCTTTGTTCTCTCCTGTTAGTGTCGGTGTTACGTTGTGAACAGTTAGCGAGATTGAAGGATTTTCACTACCAGTCAAGTTAAATGCGGAGCACTGGCCCTTGGTAGGGGCTTTGTTGGTGCGCGGTACAAATACGTTTGGCGTACTAGGCGCAAAGCTGCCAACGTTTGGTATTTGATGCCGCTCATAATCACGCTACTATACGTGAAGGATAATATAGTGATAGCTACCAAAAAGAGCTGAGACCGGTTGCTGCAAACTCAAAGTAAGCGCTCGAAACAATAAGGAAACAACAAGAGAGGTGACGCAATGAAGCGCAGAGATTTTCTAAACTACACAGGGCTGGGTGTTGTTGGCGCCGTGTCGGCGTCTGTTCTTCCAGGGTGTTCTGAAGAGCAGCCCGCTGTTAAGTTTTGGCAGAACGGTAATTACAGGCCTGTTTCAGAAGAAGTTACAGAGACCACGCTGAAAGTCGAAGGTGCGATACCACCGGAGTTGAGTGGGTTGTACGTGCGCAACGGCACGAATTCCTCTACCGGGATTGCGGAGCACTTTTTCGGCGGGGACGGAATGCTGCACGGTATCCGTCTCGAGGGCGGGCAGGCCAAGTGGTACCGCAATCGCTACGTCGATACGCCGGTGTATCGAAAAGAGGGTGGCGGTTTTGGTGCTCCCAAAATGGAGAACACGACCAGCGCTGTTTCCTTGCTGTATCACGGTGGCGAGTTAATGTCCCTTGGTGAGTTTGGCTACCCCTATCTGATTGATCCTGAGGATTTGTCGACCAAGGGCGTTTTTAATTACGACGGTAAGTTAGCCGGTAGTATGACCGCGCATCCACGCATCGACCCTGTGACAGGCGAGCTGTTGTTTTTTGGTTACAACGTCGTCGAACCCTACTTGACCTACATGCGTGCCGATGCGGCCGGTAACATGGTTCAACACGAGGCCATTGAACTTACCGGGCCGAGCATGATGCACGATTTTGCAGTGACAGAAAAATACGCGGTTTTTCTTGAAATGCCCGTGCGTTTCTCGTGGTTCTCAGCACTAACTGGAGGTGCACTTCCCTTTAAGTGGGATGACAATGCGCCTTGCCGGTTTGGTGTTATGCCACGCACTGGCACTAATGCGGATGTGAAGTGGTTCGACATACCGACTTGTTTTGTTTTCCACATCATGAATTCGTTTGACCAGGGCGATGAGGTGCATGTAGACGCGGCCCGCTATGATCAGCTTTGGGTCACTAGCTCCCATGACTTTTTTCACCCCGCGCGCCTCTCCCGGTTCAGTATGAATATGAAAACAGGGAAAGCATCAGTGTCGGAAGTGTATCCACGTGCGATGGAGTTTCCGCAAGTTAATCGCGAATACTGGACGCGGCCGTATCGTTACGGGTATAGCGTTGTGGTTGATGAAGAAAATGATTCACCTGAAAGAATAGGGCAGGCTAGTGGAGGTTTAAGAAAGTACGATCTGCAAACAGGGGAGGCCGATAGTTACGAGCCGGGCCCTGACTTAACGCCCGGTGAGCCTGTTTATATTCCGGCATCGGAATCGGGCGGTGCTGAGGACGATGGGTACTTGGCAACGTACATGTATGACAAAAACAGCGACACCAGTGCATTCTGCCTGTTTGATGCCACTAACGTGGCAGCTGGGCCCATCGCGAAAGTTGAGCTGCCGGTGCGTGTGCCAGTTGGGTTTCATGGTGTGTGGGTTCCAGACTCCGTAACAAGCTAGCGGTTTTTACATAGAACCCCAAAAAAAGGGCGCCCTAACAAGGGTGCCCTTTTCTGTGCAAGCTTTCGAAAAAGCTTTGGTACTACTATTGCTTAGAAGCGACCGGTAACAGCAAGAACAACTGCATCTGATTCGAGGTTTGTGCCATCTTCTTCTATGGCGGTATAGCCTAGAGAAACAGATACCTGCTCGTTAACCCAGAGCTCGCCAAATGCCGTGTATTGATCCACCTCGGTATCGTTAGAGTCGGCCAGCGAATAGCTGGCACCAAAACCGAGATTATTGTTCACGTAGTAGGTTGCGCCCACAGTGTAAAGTTTGACATCGCTCGCAAAGTTAGAATCAACAAGGCCTATGCCTGCTTCAACCTTCAATGCAGCATCGCCCAAAGCCTCTAGATGCTCTAGCTCGAGAGTAAATTCATCGCTCTCACGATTGTCGTCGTCCTCAGCGTATGCCCATCCGCCGACTATCGTTGTGTTCTGTGCAATATACTTGCCGAAGCGAATCGCGTAAGCATCTGAATCAGCGCTGTTATCGCCATCATCAAATTGATAGCCAAGCTCCACCAGAAAGCCAGAATCTTTGATTACGTAGCGGCCATTGACTGCAATGTTATTGATGTCGGTGTCCCCACCATTATCAACATCGATCTCACCAAAGGTATAGGCAAGGCTTATGTTTGATGCGCGATCAACGAACGCGTTTTCGCTTCTTGGACCCTTGGAGGAATCAACAGCCTCCAGATAGTAACTTCCGCCTAGAACCACCAGGTCCTGATCGGCATCGGCTCCATTGCCAGCGGTGATTTCGCCTGTCGCGTAAGCGCCGCCAACTTCATATTGATAGTCTGCATGGGCTGCTGTGGCGACAATGGCACTGATCGCGCTTACGAGTATTGCTTGCTTAAACATAGGTAACTCCTTGCGGGTTTATAGTAAGAGGTCGACGGTTTTTATTGGTATGTCTCGACAATCAGCATGTTACGGTTGCATATAAAGGGCACCTAGTAGAATTTGGCGAGCCGTTTTGTGCACTATTTACTTGTCCTTGCTCGCGTGGTGGAG
>JBGCFE010000264.1:0-7598 GCA_045106775.1 Halioglobus sp. | reverse complement strand
CGGCTCAATGAGCACCGTCGGCGATGTTGGCTATGTGAAAGACGGCTACCTTTATCTGACAGACCGCTCTACATTTATGATTATCTCAGGCGGCGTGAATATCTACCCGCAGGAAACAGAGAACTTGCTCATCACCCACCCGAAGGTTGCTGATGCTGCCGTGTTTGGCGTGCCCAATGAAGACCTGGGTGAGGAAGTAAAAGCGGTTATTCAGGTGATGCCAGAGTATGAGCCTAACGATGCGCTCGCCCTTGAGCTAATGACATTCTGTGGAGAACATTTGTCGCGGCAGAAGTGCCCCCGCTCGATTGATTTCGAACCGGAGCTGCCGAGGCTGCCTACGGGGAAGCTGTATAAGCGTCTGTTGAAGGATCGATACTGGGCGGAGCACAAAAACCGCATTCTGTAACTGGTATCATAGGTAACTGTGCCGGCTCTCGATAACGAGCCGGCGAATTGTGACAACCAACTTACAGCTGCATCTCTGTTACATCATCGGGAATGACTAACTCCCCAGCAGTCAGCGCGGCTATTTCCTCGACACTTACTCCAGGCGCGCGCTCGCGCAACACAAACTGGCCATCTTCGATATCTAACAACGCCAAGTCGGTTAGCACGCGCTTGATACATCCCTTGCCCGTGAGCGGTAAGGTGCAGTTGGCCAACAGTTTAGAATCGCCATGCTTAGACGCGTGGGTCATCACCACAATGATATTGTCGGCACCGGCAACCAAATCCATTGCGCCGCCCATTCCCTTAATGAGGCGGCCGGGAATCATGTAGGAAGCGATGTTACCAGCGGTATCTACTTCGAAGGCGCCCAGCACGGTGAGATCGACATGTCCGCCCCTGATCATGGCGAACGATTCGTCCGAAGCAAATAGAGCAGCACCTGTGGCCATCGTCACCGTCTGTTTGCCGGCGTTAATCAGATCGGCATCCACCTCTTCCTCCAACGGGAAGGGGCCCATACCCAGCAGACCGTTCTCGGACTGGAGCATCACCTGCATGTCATCTGGGATGTAGTTGGCCGCCAGAGTCGGAATACCGATACCAAGATTGACGTAATAGCCATCTTCAAATTCTTGCGCTACACGTTGGGCCAGCTGTTCGCGAGTTAATGCCATTATCGTTTCTCCCTAAGCGCTGCGCACAGTGCGCTGTTCGATAGCTTTTTCAAAGGTGCCCTTGATAAGGCGATTCACGTAAATACCTGGCAGGTGAATCTCATCCGGGTCTAAGTCGCCAGGTTCAACGATTTCCTCAACCTCAACTACGGAGATCTTGCCCGCAGTAATGGCCATAGGATTAAAATTGCGCGCGGTTTTGCGGAAGATCAGGTTGCCATAACGGTCAGCCTTCCAAGCTTTACCGATAGAAAAATCGCCTACCAGAGCCTCTTCAAGAATATAGTGCCGGCCATCGAATTCGCGTGCCTCCTTGCCCTCGCCAACTGGTGTTCCGTAGCCGGTTGCGGTGTAAAAGGCGGGAATGCCCGCACCGCCTGCGCGCATCTTTTCTGCCAGAGTGCCTTGAGGTGTTAACTCCACCTCGAGTTCGCCGCTCATCATCTGCTGCTCGAACAGCGCGTTTTCGCCCACATAGGAGGCAATCATTTTTTTGATCTGCTTGTCTTCCAACAACAGCCCGAGGCCCTTGCCATCCACACCAGCGTTATTAGATGCAACAGTGAGCCCACGCGTGCCCTTGCGCTTTATCTCCTTGATCAAATTCTCAGGAATACCACACAGGCCGAAACCGCCGGCGATGATTGTCATATCATCTTCCAGGCCCGCCATGGCTTCTTCATAGCTGCCTACTACTTTGTCAAATCCGGACATCTTGGCCCTCCTGTTGTCACGAGATACCCAACACCGAGCAGCGGCCGAGGGGCCACGGTATGGAGTGGATGCCTAGATTGCAGCAGGACGCTACATTTAACAAATTTTTCTTGCGGTAGACATTAATCCATCAGGCTACGTCTGCATGAGCGGCCTCAATCATGACAGTAGAAAGTGTGGTGTACGTCTGCGTCCACGCCTCGCGAACATCGCTGGTGAATGCCTCTCCCAGGCCCTGCTCCAGCGTCCAGAGCAGAGCATCGCCAACAACGGCATAGTCTGCGTCAACAACTCCGTAATCAACGTGTCGCTGCCCAAGAGACTGCACCGCTGGGACAATCGTCTCAAGCTTGTCCAGCGACGCCACAGCAGTATTGAGCATAGACATGAGCATTTTTCCCTGGCTCTTCATTTCACCCTTGAAGAGCGCGCGATAATCGGGGTTAAGCTCAAACAGCCTGCCGTAAAACAGTTCCGCGGCCTGCTCAGCTATTGGTGCCACCTGAGCCCATGAGTCTTTCACGAGCGTTACTTGTTCTGGTGTCATTACTTCATTCTCCTTAACTTTTATTGAATCAAACTACTTCGCCGACGGCTCAGTGTCTTGTGCAAGCCGAATCATGTAGTCCACCGCCGATTGCACCTGCACATCCGACAGCGAATCATTCCCGCCGCGCGCGGGCATCATGGTCCCCCCAGGCCCAAAAAACCCGTTGATCGCGTTGTCGTACAAAACGGCGGTTCCCTTGGCGATGCGTGGTGCCCATAGCGCCTGATCACCTGCCAGAGGCGCACCGGCAATACTGTACGCGTGGCAGCCCTCACAATTTTCAACCCAAACAGAACGCCCCTGCTCGAGGCCTTCACCCGTAAACTCCGGATAGCCCGCTAGCGCACTGATGGGCAAACACGCGACGAGTGCCGCCGCGAGTAAAACGCTAGATCGGGACACGGATCACTACGCCGCCCATCACGTCCCCAATCTTGAAGTCAGAGCGCGGCGTATCTTTGTGGTCGTTGTGGCAGGTTACGCAGGCTGGTGCGACAGCCGTATCTGCATAAACAGCGGTAAAATAGCTCTGCCCACCCAGCTCTTCAGTGGCGTAATAATTTTTGCCTTTGTTAGCGGCGATGTACGCCAGACCTTCTTTTTCCACTGGCGTTCGCGGTGCGTTCTGACTATTAATGGGCCACTCTGATAGCAGTGAGTAGGAGAAATCATCGGTTTGCTCACCAACCATTTCTGCGCCAAATCGGAACATCTGCGCTGGCAAAACCAGTGCTTTATCATCCTCAAAATGTTCACTGGCCTTAATAACCTTTTCTTTGTTCTGCAAACGGTTAACGATCAACCGCGTATAAACCGTGCGGTCCGATGACATAACAAGGTGTAGCCAGTCAGTCATCTGTTGAGGTGTGAACATCGCTTTGTCGGACGAGTGAACAACCAGAGGGGCCGTTAACAATGCGCCCATGGCGACAGCGAGAGTTGCGCTACGTAAATTCATCATGGTGATTTCTCCTGAACGTTGGAAGTTGATGCGTTAGCATCAGGTTTTGGCGCCAGACGTGCCCTGACTAAATCCATGCTCTGCACATGAACAGCAGGTTTACCGGCGAAATTTCGGTTGATGAGATCAGTGTCTGCCAGAGCATCCATAGCAAATTCGAGACCGTGGCATTCCATACACACAGGGCGCAACATTTTCTCATTGGGTTGAAGCGTCGCAGACTGATTGTGTTGAACCTGGTTGTGCACAAAGGTGCCCCAGTAGTAATCCTTTTCAATGCGCGGCATGTGGCAGCTGGCGCATGTTACGCCCTCGCCAGGCTGCAGTTCTCCCGATAGTTCTCGCTGCCAAAGCGCATAGTGCGACGAATCCTTGTAAGCAAGTGAATGCTCATCGTTATGACACCCAAGACAACTCTCCACGACTGCAGTGCGTGTGTCGTACTGGTGCGCGGAGTGGCATGACTGACAATTAACCTCACGCTCGTGCGCGGCAGATTTCATCGGACGCATTGCCATAGCGGGCCGTAGGGCATCTAGCTCTCGGCCCAGGCGCTCAACGTCAAGCCGCATGCCATGCTTTCCTTCCAGAAAGCCGGCAACCTCGCCCGTATGACAGCTCGCACAGACAGTATGTGTAGGCTTTTCAATCCAGGCGGCTTCGCCACCTGTCTCTTCAATTGATTCATGGCACGCAACACACCCAACGCCAGCGTGTCTGTGGCTGCTCGCAAGCCAATCAACAACCTCTGCGCTGCTAGGGTCAATATCCGCAGGCATCCTTTGTTCTTCAAGATTTGCTTGTTGCAGCGGATGTGCATCAAGCGGATAGTCGGGCAGTTGCTCGGCAATCTCTCGGAGGTTTCCAGGCAGGGCGCTCTGTCCGAACAGAATCGGTTCTTTGTCTAGATGCTTGATAAGGAAGTCTTCATAAAGAGCAGTGTTGTCATGGAAGTTGTGGCACCCGGAGTCGGTGCACGTGTCAAACGCCATACCATCATGACTAGAACGCTCTTGTGCGATATCACTATGACAAAGGAAGCAGGTATCTTCTGGGATGGTCACACCCATCGCATGAGTAATATCTGGGCGGTGCTCCACGTGACAGGTCACACAATAACGCGCATCCAGCACAGCGATGCGATCTGCATTTCGCGGATCGGTGAACTTGGATTTAGGGTGATCGTCCTTCGCCGCCTTCAAGTTTTCCAAATGACACCCTTCGCAGGCCTCCTGCAGCGCATCACGATCCGCATAGGGGCCGGTGTGACAGGCCGTGCACACCATCTCGATCTGATGGTGACCACTGGTAGTAGCGCCAGGCAGGAACACCGTCTTATCAGTCTCCTCCCCGCTGAGGCGGGAATACAGGTAAAAGGAAAGAGCAGCAGTCAGTAAAAGCCATACCAACCACACGAGTATTTTCTTGTTTTGCATATGAACGTGGCATCAGCATTAGAAGTAAAAGGTTTTCCAAACATGAAGACCGAGCAGCGCGGGCAACGGCCAGGCTAGCAACACATGGCCCCACACACCGATGGACCGTAAACGCTGCGCCTGAGCAGGCTGCATGCGATGCTCAAAAGCCACGCTTGCGCCCAACAACGCCCCCGCAAGCGCGAGCCCTAGAAAAGTAATCATCAGATAAAAATTAAGATTGGCGCCCAAACGAAAGCCGGTATGCACCGCAACGGCACCTAATGCGCCCAGCGTTAACGCGGCATGAGCAATGCGCCACCACGCAAAATCCCAAAGCGTGAACGCTTTGATCCGCTTTCTGAGCGAAAAGAGCAAACTGGCTACGCTCAGACCCAGAATAGTGAACCCGGATGTTTTTTTGAGATCATTACTGCGCCACAACTCATCCCAACGCCACTCGAGCTGCACCGTTGTTGGGTAGTCAAGTGCCCATATCAAAGCAACACAAGAAACCAAGAGCGCTGTTATGGAAACACCACGCAAGCCCGCGCTACCTTTAACTGGTTCACTCGGAGATTCCGCGCCTAGCATAGCGGCAACCAATGGCCGGCAAGAGCCGCAACTCGTGCCCGCTCGCGTTACCTGACCTAACGCCGCAACCGTTACCGCACCGTCAGCTGCTGCCTCGCGAATTTGGCCACAGCTCACGGCATTGCAATTGCACACCGTGGCTGAGTCCGGCCAGGAAAGCACATTGGCTGACTGCGCAGCACCGTAGAAGTTACCTGTGAACAAGAAACGTGCTCTACCAATTGGCGACACCCAGCCACTCTTCTTAGCCTGATCTCGCAGGCGCGGAAGTTCTGGCCAGTCTCCCACCGCGTTAACACTGACGATACGACCACGATGAAACGACACCCTGCGGTAGCTGCCTTGTGCTCGGTGAATGTGCGTATTTGAAACCCAAAGCGGTTCTGGATCCCCCAGACTAAACACTGATAGACCCGCAACTTTCAAACTCGTAGCCAGTTGCGGCTTGGTGTAACAAGCCTCTGTAGCGCCAAGAATATGTTCCACGGCTATGGCCGCCTGATCAAAACCCGGCGCAACCAACCCGTAGACTTGCTGCTCAAACTCGCAACACTCACCAACGGCATAGATATTGGGGTCACTCGTTTGCATATGATCGTCAACGGTAATGCCACGGCCGTAGGCAAGTTTTGCATCTACCGCGATTTGCTTGTTCGGCCTGATGCCGGTCGCGAGCACAAAGGTATCGCAATCCAGATGCTCGCCAGAGTTAAGTACAACGCCCTCTGCCTTGCCTGTACCCAGAATCATTCGAACACTGTCGCCGAACCGCTGCTCGACCTGCCGCTGCGTCAGCTCATGTGAAACCATACCGCTCGACTCTGGATCAAGCTGCCGGAACAAAGGGTGCGGATTGTGATCGACGAGCGTAACGCAGGTGTTATGCCGCCGCATTGCGCATGCAGCTTCCACACCCAGCAAGCCTGCACCGAGCACTACCGTATGCTTACTAAGCACTCGCCGCGCAGCCAGCTTCTCTGCGTCCTTCATATTGCGAAACGTAAACACACCGCTTTGATCAATGCCCACAATAGCAGGCACGTGGGGATGTGAACCGGTCGCTATCAAAAGTTTCGAGAAGTACTGCAGCCTACCCGACTGATCCTTCACATAGCGCTTTTCTCGATCTATGCTGACTACCTTAGAGGGAACAAACTGCGTCGCCGCGCAATCCAGCAACCCATCACCTGCCAGCAAGATATCACCAGTTGAATGCTGGCCAGCCAGAACACCGCTCAGTTGAACGCGATCGTAAGGCTCGTAGGGCTCATCGCCAAAAATCACCACAGGATCAGTAGGTCGCGCCTTTCGAAACAGTCTTAAAGCACGCACGCCCACCGGGCCCGCGCCAATAATCACGAAAGGTGAAGATGAAAAAGACGCGTTTAGCTGACAGCCCTCAGGCTCGATGATTCGATCAGCTGGCACCCCTGGTAATGTCGCAGACTTACTCATAACGCCGTTAAACAAAGTGGTTTTCACAGCTGAGAAAGCATAATCCGTGCCACAACCACCGCGTGCACAAAAACAAAGCAGGCAGAAAAGAAATGAAACAAAGCGGCGCAAAAAATGTTTTCTTTCGGCGCAGACCATAGCCACTCACACTTCATTACCTAATTTGAGCGCACCGACATCGAGCTTACGTAAGCCTTATGGATTTCTCCTGCTATTAAGGCCCGCACAATATCAGCGCAAGGCGCTCTGCAGTGACGCACGCTGCGCATCCAAAATCGTAAACCTGGTTGCCGCCAGTAACTAGGCGATTTCCTGATAAGCTCTCTATAGCAACTCCTTTCAATTGAGAATTTTCAATGACAAAGCAGATTATCCTTCTCGTATTGTTTAGCATTTTCTGCAGTACGGCACTTGGCTCAAACAACTCACCCTCGTCTCATTCCTGGGCGCCTAGCATTACCCTAATGAGCTATAACATTCGCAACGGCAAAGCCGAAGATGGCGTTAACCACTGGGAGAACCGCAAGCATCGCGTAGTTGCAACGATCGAGTCAGCAAAGCCTGATTTGCTGGGTCTACAGGAGGTTTACCCATTCCAGCGCGACTTTCTGTTGGAGAACTTATCTGGCGTTACTTCAGTTGGTATTGGCAGAAACGGCGAAGACAGCGAATCCGCAACCATTCTGGTTTCAGAATCTCGATTCAAAATACTCGATAGCGGGACGTTTTGGTTATCAAATACGCCAGACAAACAGTCCATTAGCTGGTCTTGGCTGGCATAC
>JBGCFE010000263.1:0-3574 GCA_045106775.1 Halioglobus sp. | reverse complement strand
TACTTAGGGCAGACCCGTGAGCGTCCTTTTGTTAAATTCGACAGCATGCGCCGGACTGGATGCGATTAGCTGCAGTTTCTCAATGCTCAGGCCATGATCGTTCTCTTGACAGGGATCAAAGCGCTGGTTGAACGGAGGCGTTAGCTTTGATGCATAGCTTTGGAAAGACCAACCTTATGAAGTATTGGCTGCTCTTGGTCCCGTTTTTTTTGATGGGAACCACTGTAGAAAAGACAAACACGGGAAGAACGCTCTACCTGCAAAACTGCGTGTCCTGCCATGGCGTTGATGCGACGGGCGATGGGCCTGCAGCCGCGCGTTTAAGCACACCGCCGCCAGATTTGACGAAGATTGCAGCGCGGCGGGAGGGCGCATGGCCCGCGCTGGAGATCATGGAGATACTTAGCGGTTATTCCCGCAATATTCTTCCGCGAGAGGATATGCCGGTTATCGTCGACCTTTTGGACAATGAAATGAGTGAGTTCGATACGGGCAATGGCGACCCGATCCTCATGCCTACCAAGCTGATCGAGATCGCAGATTATTTGGAGTCACTGCAGGACCCCGCTCCAAAGCCCAAACTTCCCTGAAGAAATATGAAGGTGAGCAGGAGGCCAATAAATGATGAACATATGGAGGAGCGGGATAAACAAGCAGGGTTTCAGTCGGTATTTCACCCTGAAACTCCTGGCCTCTTTCCTTTTTCTAATGGTTTTCACGTTGCCCCTTGCCGCAGATAAACTGCTCATTGACGACTTTGAAAGTCAGCCGGACGCCCGTTGGCGTTTCTTTGCGGATACGGTGATGGGTGGGGTTTCAACGGGTCAGATCAGTTTCCTGTCTGAGAACGGAACGCAATACGCTCGGATAACCGGGAAAGTCAGCACCGAAAACAATGGCGGCTTCATTCAAATCAGGACGGATTTATCATCTGCGCCCGAGGAAGAGATCGCCGGCGTGCGTTTGATCGTGCGCGGCAACAACCAGCAGTATTTCGTCCATTTGCGCACGCGCGGCACGGTGTTGCCCTGGCAGTATTATCAATCAGGTTTTCTTGCTACCGAAGACTGGATCGAAGTGCAGTTGCCGCTGGCGTCTTTCCAAGCGTCGGGGCGTATGTTGCGCAAAATACCAAAAGCGCAGAGTCTTAAATCTGTTGCAGTTGTTGCGTTCGGTCGAGACCATGATGCTGAAATTGATGTGCGCGAGATCGGTTTCTACTGAGGTACCCACAGGCGGACATTTGCGACTGTCGCGATGGACGCCAGGGTGTTGGAGGAAGTGGTGGGGTGGCTTCTAAATCACACGCCATTGTCGATCACAGGTCAGCGGTACACAATGCCTTCGTTAGATGCCCTGAGGCCGGCGATGAAGGCGGTGTGCGCCGAATTGAAGAAGCGGCAGCAGCCCGCAGTTAAGTAGCCAAAAGAAGAATTTGACAGCACCGTACAGTTCCTCACGACTGCTGCAATTCGTATAGCGGACGCTCATACTACCCGCAGCGAATGACTTATTAGAGCCCAATCCGGTCATTTTCAGATTTGAAATACGGCACGATTTACCGGCTTTCCGGAGCGGGCCCCACTGAAAGTATTCTGCCGTCGCTCCAAACCAGTGCTTCATAGCACACCTCGGCACCGGCGCCGCCACACCAGCCACCATCGCGACCGATCAAAAGAACCACATCGGGACCCCATTCGATAAGTCTCCACCCAGTCGCCTGCCATGCTCTGACCGTCCCATCAATTATCAAATTTAGCATACAGCCACCGGTACCGCAGTAGAGTGATGCTACTGAAGAACAGGCATATTCGCTTTCATCAACCAACTCCGCTGCTACGGTTCCGAATTGCGAGCGAAGCTCTATCTCAGTTATCGCATCGCCAACATCAAACTCGCCATTTTCAAATGACTGGCAGTCTGCAGCTGCACGGTCGATTAACTCTTGGACCTCAGGTGAAGCTGCGATCGCTGAAAGGGCTCCCCAGAAAACTGCAATCAAAGCACCAAGAAACAATCGCATTACGGCCATCTCCTCAAAAGTCTCCTCCGGATTTTGAAGCCGGTCTGGCAAGATCGCAAGTCTTGTGTGGTTTTTGGCGCATCGAAACCGTTGACTGTTAGAACATCCGCAATATGCGTTTGGTCGGCATGTCTGCCCGGCTAAGGCACCAGTCAGTTTTTCATGCCTAACATCCATTTACCCACGAAGTAAAAGGTTGCGGCCAGCCCTCCAAACAGAGCCATGCTCAAGCTAATTGCCTGATGGGTGCCGTCAAAGAGTGATGATGCAACCAGCGCGCCGAAGGTTCCGCATGTCATTTGGATCGATCCATACAGCGATGCGGCAAAGCCCGGCATTTCGCCTGCTGGCTCCATGCACGCCGCGATCGAGGTCGGTAAAATAATACCGAGGGCAAACACGTACATGCAAACGCCACCCCAAAAGAGTTGCAACCCGGGTTCGATCCAAAACATCGCAAACTGCACAAACGCCGCCAAAGCCATTGTGGATACAGCAACAAGACCAACCTGCGAGAGAGTAATCCGCCTTAGCAATTGGCCCGCCAAGAGTGCGCCGCCTGTATTCATCAGCGCCGCAATGGCGAAGAGCGCACCAAAAGCTTCAGGGGCTACACCGTATCGGGCTTCCACCGTGATCGCGCCCACGGCACCGACCGAGACGTAACCTGCGAACGTGAGGCTGCCCACCACTGTAGGAATGACGAAGGCCCGAGCTGAAAGAAGTGTGCGACCCGCATGGATCAGAAATCCTAGGGTGAAGCGTTCAGGCCGCCGCCGCTCGTTAGTCTCACCAAGCGCAAGAACGGTGTAGATTAGGAAAACCGCACCGAGCAGCGCCAGAGCAAAGAATATTGCCCTCCAATCGAAGAGTATCAGCAACCCCGAACCGATGACCGGAGCAAACATGGTCGCAATGGTCAGCACTGCGCCCAAAACGGTCATAATGCGTGCCGCTTCGTTACCGGAAGCGACATCACGCACCATGGCGCGCGCTATAACAGGCGCTCCCCCCATCAGCCCTTGAGCACAACGGGCGTATAGCAAGGACTGGTAGTCTGGCGCTAAAGCACAGGCCAATGAAGCCACGGTAAACCCTGTCAGACTTAAGATTAACGATAGCCGTCGACCGTATGCGTCTGAAAAGACACCCCAGAACAATTGACCGATTGCAAAGGAGATTAAATAGACACCGACCAGTAGTGCGCCCCTGCTGTCAGGCTCCTCAAAGGCTCGGGCTACCTCGCCGACAGCGGGCAAAACCACGTCGATTGAGGTGGCTGTCAGTGCTGTGATGCCGCCCATGAAAATGATTGTATCGGTACGGCTGAAAACCGGCTTAGCGGTCATGAATGCGGGCTTTCAAATCGGAGAATTAATATGTGATGTTGTGCTCAATTAGTTACATCAAGGTGGTCGGCGCTTGCAATGCGAAGCCAACGATTAGCCCCTGACAAGACGTTGGCATAGCCAAGCAAAACTCAGCGCCGTCACAAGACAGCTAGAGACCAAACTCGTCAAAGCGGACCTTGGACCTATGTCGGCATAGTCC
>JBGCFE010000262.1:0-4832 GCA_045106775.1 Halioglobus sp. | reverse complement strand
GCGTGATATCAGTGAAGTAGATGGCGAAGTTGTGGTGGATGACACACTGCAGTCTGAGGGCGAGTGGCAGTTGATGGCTGCGCCTAATGCTCGCTTTAACTTGCAACACATTAAAACCGGCGCCTATCTTTCTGCCAACGGCGTAGACACTTCATCAGGGGGAGAGGTGAATCTGGATTTCGTTGCGCAAGAGGGTTGCGCAGAATTTCCTGAGCTAACGGCCGATGCTTCAGGCGAAGTCACCTTCACCGAGTTTGAAGATGGCTCTGTGTTTGGTTTTGTAGAAACACACTCTCACCTGTTCACTAATTTCGGTTTTGGCGGCGGCGGCGTTTTTCACGGCTCACCGTACCACCCCTTAGGTGTTGAGCATGCGCTGGGTGATTGCGATTTAAATCATGGTGAAGACGGCCGTGGTGATTTTATGGGTGCAACGTTCAATGCGGGCATTGGCGACTTTACTGAATTATTGCCGTCCATTGTTACGGGCCGATTACCCAACCCTGATCATGACACAAAGGGTTATCCTGATTTCACCGACTGGCCGAATGCGCCTAGCAGTGCAACGCATCAGGTGCAGTACCACAAGTGGATAGAGCGCGCGTACATGGCTGGCTTACGTTTGCTGGTACAACACGCCACCACGAACCAGGTGCTTTGTCAGTTGGTGACGGGCATTGGCGCCAACCCCAAGCGCTATGATTGTAACGACATGATTGCGGTTGATCGCATTATTGATGAGACGTACGCGCTAGAACGCTACATTGATGCGCAAGCAGGTGGCCCTGGGCAGGGCTGGTTCCGCATCGTCTTTAGCCCCGAAGAGGCACGCGAGCAGATTAAAGCCGGTAACTTGGCGGTGGTGCTGGGCATTGAAACATCCGATTTGTTTGATTGCTTTCTCGTGCCCTTTGGCGAGTTTTCACAATGTACTGAAGAGGATGTGGTTGCAAAGCTAGATCAGTACCACGACCGTGGCGTTCGCGTTCTCTTTCCAGTACACAAATTTGATAATGCTTTTTCTGCCGGTGATGGTGACAGGCGGGTTAGCGATATCGGCAACTTTGGCCACACTGGCCACTTCACCAACTTCATCGAATGTCCCGAAGAGCTGCTGACTTTCCCCGGCGGTTTCGATCGCGGCGGCGTCAACTTTTCGAACCTGAATATGCCGCGGGAGATCTTTGACTCTATGCCGCCCTTTGATATGAGCGGCTTTGATGCAAACCCCATCGCCGCGTTGTTGCCTAATTTAGGCTTGCTCGGCGGTGATCCGCTAGTAGGTGAGTACTGCCAAAACCATGGTTTAACGGAGCTCGGCGAGTTTCTGATGGATGAGATGATGAAGCGCGGCATTATCATTGAGGTTGATCACCTGCCGCGCAAGGGCTACAAGCGCGCGTATGAAATCCTTGCAGAAAATGACTACCCAGCAATGGGAACGCACGGCCGTAACAACAACGGTTTGCTGTATGAGCTTGGCGGTATGTCGAAGGCAAACATGGGTCGCTGCCGTTCGGCGAGCGAAGCCGGGACCATGGACAATGGCTTTCAGTCTCGTATCTCTTTAATGCGAGAAAGGGGCGCTTTTCCTGCGGAAGGGTTTGGGTTTGACCTCAATGGCTTTGCTGGCGCTCCTGGCCCAAGGTTTGGTGAGAACGCAAACTGCGGTGACCCGCAGACGGATGACGGCATTACTTATCCATTTACCTCCTACGCCGGTGACGTCACACTCGAGCAGCCTGTAGTAGGCAACAGAACACTGGATTTCAATACCGAAGGCATGGTGCATCTTGGCTTGGTTGCCGAGCTCATCGAAGATGTGCGTCTTGATGGCGCTACCGACGAAGATCTAGAACCGCTTTTCAAATCGGCCGAAGGCTATATCCGCGTCTGGGAGAAATCCATGCGCCGAGCCGCGGAAATGAACGCGCAGTAAGCGCTGCAATGAGCGACAAAACGCCGAACCACGCGCTCAGTCAAATCGGCTGCCCTGCTACGCTAGCCGATGTGGATCTTTTTGGTCGTGGCGCTCAGGAGCACTGGTACGAGGCGTATCCTATTCTGCATGCAGAAGCGCCCGTGTTGCGTCTTGAAGGTGAGGGCCTAAACGGGCAGGGCGATGGTTTTGTGCTCAGCGCCTACCAAGATATTGAGCGTGTTGTAAAAGACCCAGAGCGCTTTGCTACGATTCTTTCGCTGCTTGTTCAACAGATGCAGGAGCAGATTGAGCGCGGCGAGACGCCGCCTACCGATGCCTCCCGCTTTAGCATCGCGGTTGATTCAGTGCGCACTTTGCGGCCGACTATCGCCCTGTGGCGTTCACACCGCCAGGAGTTAACCGACCCTTGGGTGGGGCCCGGGGCAAAGCGTCACACCCTAATGATCACCGAGGCGGTTGATGTCCTAATCGATCAGTGGATAGCGCGTAGCAAAGACGGGCAGCTCGGTGCGGTTGAGTTCATTGATGAGTTCGCGCGGCCTTTACCGCAAATTGTCATGGCGAAGGTGTTGGGCTTTCCGCTGCAAGACATTCCCAAGCTCGAAGCCTGGGGTCGGGCGCAAGTGATGCAGTTTGTGTATGGCGAAGGCCATCTCAACGTGCTCAGCGAGCAAGACACTGCAGCACAGGGCGAACGTCTGGCGGGGTTTGCCGATTACATCACCGAACAGGTTTTGCAGAAACGCGCCAGCCCGCAAGACGACATGATAAGTGCGCTGACGCAAATTGAGTACGCTGCGTTAGGCCGCAAGCTTACCGACCAAGAAGTGATCGGTATTGTTTACTTCATGGTGTTGGGTGGCTTGGAGACAACGCAATATGCGCTAGAAGAACAGGCGCAGTTATTGTGTGATGCCCCTGAGCTGTTTGCTGCGCTCAAAGCAGAGCCCAAAAAAATTCGCGCGTTCACTGAAGAGTCTATGCGCCTGAGAGCGCCCACGCAGGGGTTGTCGACGCGCTTAACCACGCAAGATGAGGTGTTTCAGGGCGTGACGGTGCCAGCGGGCTCAGTGTTGCATTTGCGGTTTGGTGCAGGCAACGTCGACCCGAAGCAGTATGATTGCCCGCATACACTGGATCTTGAGCGCAAAGCGATTAGCAACCACCTAACCTTTTCTCAGGGCCCAAGAACCTGCCCGGGCGCGGGTATCTCGCGGCTGGAGCAGGTGATTGCCTGGGAGCGGCTGTGTTCGCGTCTAGAGCATATTGAGTATGCACCGGGTAATACCTTTGAGCACCAGCCAGGTATCATGTTGGGAACACTTGCCCTGAAACTTCAATTCAAAGCGGCGCAATAGCGCTCAACAACCAGTAACGCTTCGTCTAGTCTGTTTTTCCGCGCGCCCATGCATGGGCCTGCTCACTGGCAACCCACCGCACGGCGTTTTGCACCAGCTGGCCAAACACCGGATTTTGCATCGCCACCGCATCGTCGCCACCCTGCAGATATACGATGGGGCTGTTTCCCCATTTCTTGACCCATCCCACTAGGTTAGACCCAGTGGGGTGAGCCCAGCCCTCATTGCTATTCATTGTCCCAGCCACTGCGGCAGCAGAGGAGTAAAAGTTGTCTCGTTCAAAAGCGTAGTCGCTGCGTAATAGCGGTGTTACATCTTCTTCAAAAATTGGGCAGAGGTAGAGCTCGTCTGTCATTTCATAGGTTGCCGGCAAGCCGGCGGTGACAGGGTGCTCGGCCGCTACCGATACAGTGTGTTGAACCTGATGGCGATACCCTGAATCTGGCCAGTCTTTTCCGCGTAGGCTGGCCGGGCGATAGTGAAAGCGCCCACCAATGATCTCGGCAAACTCAGGCCACGCCGGCCACGACGCAATAGCATGGTGCATAAAAACGATACCGATGCCTGCTTCAAGCATGGCTGTAAAATTGGCAACAAATTCCTCCGAAGGAGCAATCAACCCCGGCGACGCTTCACCTGTCGTGAAATCAACCCCGGGCATATCGTAAAACAGCACAGCGTCAAACTGATCGATGGCGGCGGGTGTCAGCAGCTGTTGCGCCAGCGGCTGCTCAACATGGCACACTTCATAGTCAGTGAGCTCAGTGAACAAAGACGCAAAGGCATCTCTCTCATAGGGGTGCCCACGCGCTACGGTGAGTAACTTGTGCGGCGCACTGTAGTTTATGATGCTCATGGATCTCTAACCCTCTGAATGGCGCTTCGGTACGCTGGCAAGCTTAGTGCTCAACCGCCACCAACTGCTTGCCCAGGTTGGCCCCCGTGAACAAATTGATAAGCGCTTGCGGAGTATTCTCAAACCCTTCCAGCAGGGTTTCGTGGTGTTGCAGTTGGCCGCTTTTTAGGTAGCCTGCCAGGGCTTCCAGGCCTTCGCCGAAGCGTTCGGCATAGTCGATGACGATAAAGCCTTCCATGCGCGCACGGCGATACACCAAGTTGAAATAGTTAGATGGGCCTGGAATATGGCCTGTCTCGTTGTATCGTGAGATACCACCGCACAACACTACGCGGGCACTTTGAGCAAGCCGTGCAAGCGCCATATCCAAAATCTCACCGCCAACGTTGTCGTAGTAAACATCTACGCCATCGGGGCAGGTGGCTTTGATCTCTGCTTTGGTGTTACCGGCCTTGTAGTCGATGGCGGCGTCAAAGCCGAGTTCATTGACCAACCAATCACATTTTTTTTGCCCACCAGCAATGCCGACCACTCGTGCGCCCGCGATCCGCGCTAGCTGGCCCGCGATAGAGCCCGTTGCGCCAGCGGCACCAGAAATCAGAACGGTTTCGCCAGCTTGTGGTTTGCCGATTTCCCCCATACCAAAATAGGCCGTGAGGCCGGTGATGCCCATTAC
>JBGCFE010000261.1:0-9723 GCA_045106775.1 Halioglobus sp. | reverse complement strand
AGTATGGGCCGGAATCGATTGGGTTCTATCTCTCAGGCCAACTACTCACCGAGGACTACTACGTTGCTAACAAGCTCATAAAAGGCTTTTTAGGCAGCGCCAATGTCGACACCAATTCGCGGTTGTGTATGTCTTCGGCTGTATCTGCGCACAAACGCGCCTTTGGAGAAGACATTGTTCCGGTGTCATACACGGATGTAGAGCGCGCGGATTTACTGGTTATCACCGGCTCCAATGCTGCCTGGTCTCACCCCGTGCTGTATCAACGTATCGCAGAAGCGAAAGCGAATAACCCTCGCATGCGCATCGTGGTTATCGATGTGCGCAAAACGGCCACCTGTGATCTGGCAGATGACTTTCTGCAAATCATGCCAGGCAGCGACGGCTTTCTTTTTACAGGATTGCTGCAGTACTTGGCGCAAAACGGGCACACCGATACAGACTACATTGCAACGCACACTGAAAATTTTGACGCATGCTTGCAAACTGCACTGCAAACGCCCATTAACGAAGTGGCAGAAGCAACCGGTATACCGCATTCCCAACTGGTGGAATTTTACACGCTGTTTGCCAAACACAAACGCGTAGTAACACTATTTTCACAAGGTATTAATCAGTCTGAAACAGGCACTGATAAAGGTAACGCCATCATTAATTGCCATCTGGCTACCGGCCGTATTGGCTACAGCGGCGCAGGGCCTTTTTCTATTACCGGCCAACCCAACGCTATGGGCGGCAGAGAGGTAGGCGGCCTCGCCACGCAACTGGCTGCACACAGAGACTTCAACGATAGCGATATCGATGCCGTGCGCCGCTTTTGGGATGCGCCTAATATGGCAACCAGCCCAGGCCAAATGGCAGTTGATCTGTTCAACGATGCCGCAAGCGGCAAAATCAAATTTTTATGGATAATGGCGACCAACCCCGCAGTCAGCCTACCGGATACCGCGCAGGCAAGAAAAGCGCTGGCTAACTGCGACTTTGTAGTGGTCTCAGACTGCAACAAAAAAACCGACACCAACACGTATGCACAATTGCTGCTACCGGCCGCGGGATGGGGAGAAAAAGACGGCACCGTTACCAACTCTGAACGTGTTATCTCCCGCCAAAGAGCGCTGGTGCCTGCTCCAGCAGAGGCAAAGCCCGATTGGCGCATTATTTGCGACGTTGCCATCAAGCTTGGCTTTGGTAACGCATTTTCGTATGAGTCTCCCGCCGACATTTTTCGCGAACACGCTGCACTATCAGGTTTCGAAAATGACGGGGCCAGAGCTTTCGATATATCTGCGCTTGAGCATCTGAGCAATAGTGAGTACGAAGCATTCGAGCCTGTGAGATGGCCTTGCTCGTCTCTGAATCCGGAGCAGCTGCCGCTACCCGAGCAAGGCAGATACCCTACGCCATCGGGTCGAGCGCGATTCATCGGCGCTTCTCCGCTATTGCCTCACGCAGAACCCAATCACGTCGCCCAGCAGGGCACTGTGATCGTCAACACTGGGCGACTACGCGATCAATGGCACACGATGACACGCACCGGCAGCGTTTCGAGACTGGCTCGTCACCGGGATTTTTTCTCAATCAGTATTAACCCAATGGATGCTCGCCAGTTGGGGGTCGCTCAAGGAGACATCGCGCAACTGAAAAATGAACGAGGCGTTGTGCGCGGACAAGTGGAAATTGACGACACACAGCCTGAAGGGCAAGTCTTCGTACCTATACATTGGAACCAGCAGTTTGCATCCAATGGCGCCGTGAATGTGCTGATGCCACAAATCGTGGACACCGTGTCCGGGCAACCTCAATCCAAATATACGCAAGCTAGTCTGTCAAAGGTTAGCGTGAGCAGTTGGGGGTTTCTCTTTAGTCGTCACAAACCCGAACTGCCTGCTGTGAGCTATTGGTCACGCATAGCGGTTCCTGATGGCTATCTCACGTTAATGGCTGAACGCCGAGAAACACAGTGGCTAAACGCCGCCACGATGAGCGCTCTACCGAAAGAGAACAGTTCGCCCGTGACCTTCGAAGACAGCCATTCCGGCGATTTTCGCACAGCGTGTTTTAACGACGATGGACTGCAAACAGCGCTATTTGTCACCCCCGATAGAGCGAGCCTGCCAGCACAAGATTGGCTGAGAAAATTGGGTAACGAGGTCAGCAGCCACACTGCAGATATCGTTGCAGGGTTTGATTCTCTAACGCTAGATTCTGGCCCGCTCATTTGTAGCTGCTGGGAAGTTGGCGAAACCAACATTGTTCAGGCAATAGAACTTGGCGATGACTCTGTGGAAGCGCTGGGGAAATCACTGAACTGCGGAACACAATGCGGCTCATGCATTCCGGAGTTAAAGCAGCTTTTGGCTAAGACACAAACACAACCTGCATCCCCCACATCGGGCTGATTAGGATTGCCAGGTATTCCACCCGCGCCTGCCAAACGGCGGTGCCTATACTCAATGTTCAGCGGCAATACCTGTATAACTTGTATAGAAGTTAGTACATTGGCCACGGGTAATATCCGCAAGTTGCTTGCTCTTCGATACTCTCTTTAACTACATGTTTTTCTTAACCCAGATTAAGGCGCAGCAATAGAACAGGCGTGAACAATTGAAACTAAAGCCGGTCCATAGAGAGCCCCTGTTTACACACAATCCCTCGAAAAGACCGAGATGGCCAACGATGTTCAGATGTTGTGTCTTAGCGATGCTCTTTCTCGCAGCGGGTTGCAGTAATCTGCATTTCTACCGCCAAAGTGTGCTTGGCCATCTGGGCGTGATGCAAAGCGCTCGCTCGATAGACAAAGTCCTTGCATCCACTGAGCTGGATGACTCTACGCGAGCAAAGCTGACTTTGGTTAAGGACGTACGGGCATTTGCTCGCAATGAACTATCACTATCATTCAATAACAGCTATACGCACTATGTAGACCTTGAACGCGACTATGTCTTGACCAACATTGTGGCTGCGCCAGAATTTTCCACCGCATTGCATAGTTGGTGCTATTTAGTGATTGGCTGTGCCAGCTATCGCGGGTACTTCGACGAACAGCAGCTGGCCGCAGAGCAACAAAGATTGGAGGGCGAAGGGCTGGAGGTGTACGCCTACCCTGTTACGGCCTATTCAACGCTGGGATGGTTTTCAGACCCGGTGTTAAACACCTTTATGATGCTGCCCGAGCCACGCATGGTAGGCTTGATATTGCATGAATTGGCTCACCAACAAATTTACGTGGAGGGCGATTCGAGTTTTAACGAGTCGTTTGCGACTGCAGTTGAGCGTACAGGGCTTGAGCTGTTTTATCGCGGCGGTGAGGCGATGCTACAGCTTGAGCAGGCGTGGCAGGTAACGAAGCAGATTAATCAACAGGCATCGCAAACGCGCGAAGCATTAGAGTCACTCTATCAAGAATCTATTAGTGCGCAAGAAATGCGATTACATAAACGCGTACTTTTGGACGCGTTTAGCAAAGAATACCTGAAGCTCACAGGGGCCAAGTCGACAGCAGGCAAAAGCAGCGCTGTAGCACTGCCCCAGTTCAATAACGCGCGCCTGGGAGTGATGGCAACATACCAGGACTTTGTACCCGCTTTTCTCAACTTGTTGCAATTTCAGGCCGGTGCCTTTAAGCCTTTCTTTGAGCGGGTTGAAGAAATAGGCGCACTGCCGAAGGAACAGCGAGATGCTTGCCTACTTTTCTGGTCATCGGTCGATGTTCTGACAATGAGCGCGGTTTCAAAGGATTGCCACTAGTTATTGGGAGCGAGGTGCCGTTCTCGATATCTGTCTCAATTGGCGCCACTGGCGCGGAGAATCTCCCGTCCACTGCTTGAAAGCAGCTCGGAAATTTGAGGTTTCAGCGTAACCGAGTTTTTGCGCAATTTGTGCAATCTGCAGCTGCGTGTGCTCAAGGTAATACACCGCCATTTCTTTGCGAACGCTTTGCAACAGCTCACGATAAGAACTCCCTTCTTGCGAGAGTTTTCGCCTGAAGGTTCGATCGGTCATATTTAATTTGGTAGCAACATCAGCACTGGAGGGGCTCGCATCGAGATAGTATCTGAGATGCCCTAAAACACTCGCCACCAACGTTTGAGTTTGCTGGCTGCGAATCAGCGCTTTCTCACATTCCTCTTTGGTAACACGAGCATCTGTAGGATTTGCGGTAACCAACGGTAGATCCACGAACGCCCGCTGAATATAAATGCGATTTTGATCTGCGCCAAAAGACACCTTGGCATTAATACTATTGCGTAGGAGACTCTCATTTTCGGGCGCCTCAAACTGGCACATCACTTTATCAACCACCACGTTTCTGCCCAGCAGCAGGTGAGTGACTTTACTTGCAAAAGAGATCGTCGCTTCAAAAATAAGCTGATTTAGTTCTGGATAGCGCGAGAACGCCCTCTCTTCAACAATGAAATGCTCCGCTGTTTCGTGCGTGGAGAATTGCACCATGGGCAGCACCAATACGGAGTATCGCTCCAGCATTTTGGCAAACTCTCGCAGCGAGGCGCAGCTCATCAAAGCGCGACTCAGCAAGCCAAAGCTGCCCAAATTAAACTGCTGCCCAATCTCAAGACCGAACGCCGGCGAGCTACATACAGCCCGCGCGTATTCAACCAACGCATAAAACTGATCTTCAGAAAGGGTTTCTTCGTGAGCAAGAAACGTCTGCTGGTTCAGCTGGGCAGCTGTATAAAAGCCATCAACATCGCCCCCCTTGCGCGATACAAATGCCTCCAGGTGCGGCACAAATAGGCCGGGTACACGGTACGCGGATGGCACTGAATGAGGTTCTTTTCGCATAAAATGGCCTATATTCCCCCGTTTTTCTCCTATTCTAGTCTGTGTTTTTGGCACTGCGCAATCAATACTTGCGCCATGACGATCAGGAGATGCGCTGTGAATACTTCCACTAGCACCACTGCTTCGGCTGGATGTCCAGCCGGCAATGAATCCACTCAAGCGATACGTGAAGCGTTGGGCAACTTCGACAAGCGTGCGATTCGCAACTACCGGGCAAAAGCCGGCAAACCTGACCTGAGCCACATTCCCGGGGGCAAAGGCATGCCCTACTTCGGCCACATGTATTGGTTTGTATCCGATGTTCATCGGTGGCTCGACAAACAATACGAACAGCACGGCCCTGTTTTTAAATTCAACGCACCAGGGGTTGGGGACACTGTTTTCTTGCTAGGGCCCGAAGCGAATCAGCTGGTGCTCCAAAACGAAAACAAGTTGTTTTCCAACTTTCTCGCATGGGACACGGTGTTCGCCACGCTGTTTGACAACAATTTGCTTGAACGCGATTTCGCAAACCACAAAGCGCATCGGAGAATTCTTCAGTCCGCCTTCAAACGCCACGCCATAGAAGGTCATATCGACATCATGAATCCGCTGCTCAAAAACGGGATCGACAGCTGGCAGTCTGGTTCGCCTATTAAGGCCATGGACCATTTGAAACAGCTTCTCCTGGAAACAGGCTCTGCCGTCTTTCTAGGCGCAAAGTCTTCCGACGAATCGAAACCACTGAACAAAGCCTTCTCAGACATTGTTGCGGCGACAACAGACCCGCTGCGTCGCAAGGAAATTTGGTTTTCTCCGTATGCCAAGGGCGTTAGGGCAAATGGTGTGCTATCAGATTACATCGCGGCGCAACTGCCTTCACGCAGGGCCAACGAGGGGCGAGATCTTTTCTCACAGTTTTGCCATTTGCGCGATGCTGATGGAGGGCTCTTCACCGATGAAGAAATTCGCGACCACGTTATTTTTCTGCTGTTCGCCGCACACGACACAACGACCAGTGCTTTGAGTGCCATTTTGTTCGCACTAGCCAGTAACCTTTCTTGGCAGGAAGAGCTAAGGCAAGAAATGCTCGATCTGGATAAAGCCAACATTGAGTTTGATGACATTACTGCCCTGACTAAAACGGGCTGGACGCTCAAAGAGGCTCTGCGCATGTATCCAGCGCTGTCAGTGATGCCGCGCTATGCACTCGAAGAGTTCGAGTACGCCGGGCATAAGATTCCCGCCAACACTACTGTGACAGTATCGGCGCTATTTTCTCACTACATGCCCGAGTTTTGGAGCAACCCACACACCTTTGACCCAGCGCGTTTTTCTCCGGAGCGCACAGAAGAAAAAGGCCACCAGTTTCAATACATCCCTTTTGGCGGCGGCGCGCACAAATGTCTTGGTATGCACTTTGCCGAAGTACAGACCAAGATGTTTCTATTCCACCTGCTCAAACACTATCGAGTTGAAAAGCAGGGTTGGCAGAAGCGTTACCGGTTTAACCCAATACCACTCGCTTTTCCTACCGATGGCTTGCCACTGACCTTTGAACGATTATAAACATTGGTTTAGCGTCAGTAGATGTATTCAAGGGCGAACACCACCATCAACCGTCAAACACGTGCCAGTTGTGTAACTTGAGGCGGAGGACGCAAAATACAACACAGCGCCAACCACCTCGGCGGGTTCACCAACGCGCTTTAACGCAATGGGTTCTTCAACGAATGGCCTCGTTTCCGGATTCCGAACAAAACCTGCCGCCGCATCGGTATCAAATGTTCCGCACACAACACAATTAATACGCACGCCCAATGGCGCATACTCCTGCGCACTAACCACTGTTAATGCGTTCAACCCTGCTTTCGCAGCGCTGTAAACCGTTGTGATGGGTGTGGGCTTAAGTGACGCCAACGAGCTGATGTTAACGATAGCACCTCCACCGGTCTCGCCCATTCGTGTAGCAACTAATGCTGTGAGACGTGTGGGGCCCTTCAGGTTGACATCAATTATTTTGTCAAAGAGCGCTTCTGTTGTTTCCAACAGTGAGGGTGCAACAGGCGACATTCCCGCGTTATTAATGAGTACATCTATTTGACCACAGCTGCTTACCACCTGTTGTACGACTCCCTCCAGAGAATCCCATTTCCCTACGTGGCACTCTATTGCAAGCGCACGGCCACCGGCGGATACAATTTCCTCTACCACCTTACTGCACTCATCCATTTTGCGGCTGGCCACAACAACGTGCGCGCCCCGTGCTGCAAACTCCAGGCACATAGCTTTACCCAACCCACGGCTACCGCCGGTGATTAAGACGACTTTATCACTCACATCAAACATGTCTTTCACGCCGCATACTCTCCATTCAACCGGGTGTGCTGCAAGACCTTCTGGTCTAGGCTACTCAGTCTAACGTGTCGCAGCGCAGAAAACGTCCACGATGCTATACTCTAGCCTTAGCTTGTTTTTCAAACGGTGCTCTATCGCTGCTAAAAATTCGTTAGAGCCAATCACGCGCTGGAAGCTTTTTTATGTTCCGAATCAATATTCTGTTTATTTGCATCACCACTGCGTTGTTAGCTAGCTGCGTTTGGCCAACACCTAAACCCGGTGAGCCCATCCCTACGCTTATCACCACAACCCAGTGGTCAGCCCAAGAACAAACCGTGACAATTACCGTCGAAGCAAGCCACATTACACCGCATACGGTCAGGCTTTATAAGAATGGCTTATTGGGCGGCGCTGTTCAGGAAGGTACGTCAGCGCCTTTTACGTTTACGCTTGATGCCACCGAATTTTCGCCCGGCGAAGTGGAAGTCATAGTGATGGCGTTTAACGATTCCACCATTGTGGTCGAAAAGAAGCCAATACCCATTTACGGGTGCAACGGCTTTCATGCTTTATGTGATCGTAGCTATGCTCAGGTTCGATACGCCACCACCCATAACGCTATGTCGAATTCCACAGATGGCTGGATAGGGCCCAATCAAACGTTCGATGTGCCGGCTCAGCTGGCCGCCGGTGTCCGCGGACTTATGCTGGACACTTACCGAGCAGATGCAACAAACCTATTAGGGCAGCCGCAAATCCCTGACGCAACGCCTGGCTCAACCTGGCTGTGTCACTCGGTATGCGCTCTTGGCAAACAGCCGCTAGCTGAAGGGCTTACAGAAATTGCTACGTTTCTGGGTGAAAATCCTGGCGAAGTCATCACGATCATACTTGAGTCGTATCTGTCGCATGCCGAAGAAGCACAGGCATTCGAAGCCGCCGGGCTTACCGAGCACGCCTATGCGCATGATGGGACGCAGTGGCCGACATTAGGCGAGCTCATTGACTCGGGGAAACGCCTCGTCGTGCTCAAAGATCGAAGCACAAACCCACTGTACCCCTGGCAAATGAACGTTTGGAGTCACGCCTTTGAAACGCACTTTTCTGCTGCTTCAGCGGAGGACTTTTCTTGCGCAGTTAATCGCGGCAACTCTGCCAACGCGCTGTTTATTTTCAACCACTTCTTAACTGAAATATTTGGCTCGGCAGAGCTGGCGACACAAGTTAATTTCAATCCGCTACTGCGCAATCGCATAGAAGAGTGTGAATCGTTTCACGGCACAATAGCCAATTTTATTACGGTAGATCACGTCAGCATTGGCGACACGTTGCAGAATATAGAGGCGCTGAACAACGTGGGGGCTTTTTAAAGCAACTGCACGCTTGGTTATTCAGGCATGGGCTCGTCGTCCATTAACCTGATGATGCCACGCAACATTCGATACAGCACCCAAAGCCCAATCACTACAGCAAAAACGTAGGCAAGGGGAATTCCTACAAACGTAAGCGCTATCAGAAATGCTACAACCATCCACAGTACGGTGAACCAGAAAGTGCGAATTTGCCAGCGAAAATGTGATTCTAAAAATGTACCCCGCGTATCGCTGCGTTTTACGTAATTAAGAATGATCGCAACGATGGAAGGCCAACCCGTCAAGAATGCGGTGACAACAAACGCAGAGCTCATCACACCTGTTAGGGCGCTGAAAAGATGCAGGCCATAAATAAGATAGGTCAGGTTAATCAATCCGGATGTGGGTTGTTGAGCCATGTTACTTCCCTTCTATCAATTACGAATATGAATTACGGGTATGAAATACGAGTGAACGCTTCGATATGTCCTATGACAGGCCAGTTTAGTGGGCCAGGTTCGATACTGCTTTTGCACGCCTTCAGACTGCGTATGCTCACCGCAATATAGCCAACCATCGCCAAAGGCGCAAAATGTCTGCCAGCGCTGCCGCCACATAAGTCAGCGCTGCGGCTTTCAGCACCTGCCGACATGCTGGTATGTTTTCTTCAGGTACATAGCCTTCATTCAGGATAGGCAGCGCCTTATTAAAGCTGGCATCAAACTCCTCTGGCAGTATCGCAACATACATTAGCACCGACACCAGCATAGTAACGATTCCAACGGCTGCGGTGAGCAGCGCCAGATGAGGCACGCGAAACACGCCGCCCACCACTGGAATTGCCATCAATAAAAATACACCCACTTGCTGAATACGATGGGCCTTGCCCAAGTATTTACTTCTCAAATGGCTGACCGGCTCATCTTTTGAAAACTGAATAGCGTGACCCACTTCATGAGCGGCAACGGCGACAGCCGAGAGTGATTTGCCATGATACACACGCGGGCTAAGACAGATGGTTTGAGTGTCTGGCGCGTAATGATCCTCATTTTCGCCGCCTTCACGTACCGACACACCCTCCAACTCATAACGCTCAATCAGATGCTGGGCTAACTCACCACCCGTTCCAGGCATGCCTGGAATCGTTTTGTGATGCTTATCGAGAACCCATTTCACCCAAATTTGCGGGCCGTAAGCGAGCAACACGAACAACAGTAAAAAGGCAGCGTAAATCATGGCGTTCTAAACA